>NZ_SJUQ01000089.1:0-390 GCF_004337045.1 Exiguobacterium sp. SH5S4 | reverse complement strand
GCATTAGATCTAGTAGGAAAAATAGATAAGATTTATATTGGGGATGGTGGTCTTTTAGTTAATTGTTTAAAACAATTTGCCTGCTATAAAGAAAAAGAAATGATATGTCTAACTGCAGAAATTTATGATTCTAACATGGCATTTGTTTTAGGAGAACATACGAATAGGCAGGATGAAGCACGTGATGTCATTCGTAGTCTAGAAAGTCGATTCAATAAAACTGCCGATATTATGCCTGCCTTACCTGCTAAAAATCGAAATATAGGTACAATAACTATTGATAATATAAACTATTTACGTTATCAGGGAGAAATTCAAATCATAAAAAATCAATTACCCGCTAATGAAAAGGTAAATATTATTGGTAGAGTGATAGAAAAAGATCGTGAT
>NZ_SJUQ01000088.1:0-391 GCF_004337045.1 Exiguobacterium sp. SH5S4 | reverse complement strand
GCGCAGCCACGCCGCCGTCGCCGCGTCCGGCTCGCGATGCCGTCCTCTCCCCGGCCGTGAACCATGCAAAACAAGCTACAGAACATGCGCATCTTCGTGTGCGTCGCGAACGCGAACAGCTTCACCGCCGCGGCGCGCCTGCTGAATACGACGATCCCGCAGGTGTCGCGTGCGATTGCCGCGCTCGAAGCCCATCTGCACACGCGCTTGCTGAACCGCACCACGCGGCGGCTTGCCCTGACCGAGGCCGGCGAGCGCTACTTGCATCGCTGCCGCTCGATCCTCGGCTACCTCGACGAAGCGGAAGCCGAGGCGCGCGACGCCAATGTCAATCCGAGCGGCTGCCTGCGCGTGCATTGCGCAGTGAGCCTCGGGCAGCACTATCTGGTTC
>NZ_SJUQ01000087.1:0-394 GCF_004337045.1 Exiguobacterium sp. SH5S4 | reverse complement strand
CTTCATATCTTCATAAGTATCAGATAATATATCCCATGCTCTTTGATGGTTTAGTTGATCTTTTCTTCTTATTAGCGCTACATCTGCGGGACTTAACCCTAATGGATCAATACCATTCACCGGATTCAGCGGATACGCATACAGACTCCATCCCCCCTCCAGCCCTATCGGGTCCTGAGTGATATACCGCCCCTGCAACGGATCGTAGTACCGGTTCCGGTTGTAGTACAGCCCCGACTCCTTATCATACTGCTGCCCCGGCAGCCGGTACGGCTGGTGCAGGTGATGCGGGTTCTCTTCATTCAGCTGGTTGCCCCACTCATCATACTCCCCGCTCCACGCAATGTTTCCATCCGCATCCATCAGCGCCAGCATTATTTACTATGTAGGAAAT
>NZ_SJUQ01000086.1:0-395 GCF_004337045.1 Exiguobacterium sp. SH5S4 | reverse complement strand
CCCCCAGATAAGCAAACAAGCCGACAAATCCCGTCGCCGCCCCTGCCGCCTCTTTGTGGGAACATTCTGCCGCCGCCATGCCGATTAACATCTGCGGGCCAAAGACAAAAAAACCAATAGTGAAGAAGCAGGTTGCCTGCATCACGTAGCTGGCAAATGGCATCAGCCACAGCGAGCCGACTGAAAGCAAAATTCCGGCGGCGAAAATCAAATTCATCGGCCCGCGGTTGCCGTTAAACAGTTTGTCCGAGCCCCAACCCGCTACCAGCGCACCGATAAATCCGCCCAGTTCAAACATTGTCACTGCCGTATTCGCCGTGACCAGATCGACGCCCAGCGTCTCGGACATATACAAATTGCCCCAGTCGTTGATTGCCGCCCGGACCACATAGACC
>NZ_SJUQ01000085.1:0-396 GCF_004337045.1 Exiguobacterium sp. SH5S4 | reverse complement strand
AGATAATACGGCCCTGCCCCGGAACGATACGCACCAGATGGTGGAACTGTTTCTGGATCGCTTTCAGGTCGTCAAAGATATCGGCGTGATCGAACTCAAGGTTGTTGAGGATCAGCGTACGCGGGCAGTAATGGACAAATTTAGAGCGTTTGTCGAAGAAGGCGCAGTCATACTCATCCGCTTCGATAACAAAGAAGTCGCTTTCGCCCAGACGCGCCGAAACCTCAAAGTTCCCCGGCACACCGCCGATCACAAATCCCGGTTTGTAACCGCACTGTTCCAGAATCCAGGTCGCCATTCCCGCGGTGGTAGTTTTGCCGTGTGTACCGGCAACGGCCAGCACCCAGCGGTCGCGCAGCACAAAATCGTGCAGCCACTGTGGACCTGACATATAAG
>NZ_SJUQ01000084.1:0-397 GCF_004337045.1 Exiguobacterium sp. SH5S4 | reverse complement strand
ACCCAGAACGGGTTAAGCGCCTGGAAGCTGACCGGGTTGATGGAAAAGCCGAGAATTTCATGATGCACGTTGTTGATGGCAAAGAAGTTCAGCGACGTTGGCATCTGGGCGTAGAGAATGTAAAACACCACCGCTTCGAGCATCAGGACAAAGGCGACAAACATTTTATTGCGCCCGGTTTTATCCAGCTTGAATGCCTGACGAAAGAAAATGATGGTGACGACGATAGAGAGAACAATCAGCACCAGATTGGCGACTTCTACGTTGTGCATCAGCCATGCACAGACGAAGATCATCACCACGCTGCCAAGTAACACGTACAACAGTTTGCTGAAGCTCATCGGCCGGAAGTCGGGTTCAGAACCAATGTCTTTCACCATTCCGCGACAGGCGATGT
>NZ_SJUQ01000083.1:0-398 GCF_004337045.1 Exiguobacterium sp. SH5S4 | reverse complement strand
TCACCTTCTTTAGCCCCAACTACCTGCAACCGTGGCATAATGCGTTGAGAATCGCCGCAGGAGAAGCCGAATGAGTTTAATGCAATTCAGCGGGCTGCTGGTGGTCTGGCTGCTCTCTACGCTGTTTATCGCCACGCTGACCTGGTTTGAATTCCGCCGCGTGCGTTTTGACTTCAACGTTTTCTTTTCGTTGCTGTTTTTGTTGACCTTCTTTTTTGGTTTTCCGCTAACCAGCGTGCTGGTATTTCGTTTCGACGTTGGCGTCGCGCCGCCGGAAATCTTATTGCAGGCTCTATTATCCGCCGCCTGTTTCTACGGCGTGTATTACGTGACCTATAAAACGCGTTTACGCAAACGCGTTGTGGATGTACCACGCAAGCCGCTATTTACCATGAACC
>NZ_SJUQ01000082.1:0-399 GCF_004337045.1 Exiguobacterium sp. SH5S4 | reverse complement strand
GTGCCGATGTTCCTGCAGCGTTTCGGCGGCTGGTTCGTCGAGGCTTGGGCCGAGGCAGAGGGCGACGAGGAGTTCCAGCGCCTGATCTGGGAGAACCCAAGGACGGTGAAGATGACCTGGGTGCCGCCGCATCGCATCCTGGTCGACCCGGCCCGAGAGTTCGGCGCGCTGAGCGACGCTGTCCGATCCGGCTTCCAGTCCCGCCAGGGTGTCGTGCGCCAGCTGGGCGTCGATCCCGAGCGCCTGCTGCAGGAACAGCTGCAGGACAAGGACGAGGCCGACAAGATGGGCCTCCTCTTCGACAGCGACCCGCGCGCGGACCCGGCCCGCAAGACCCTGACCCTTCCCGACAAGGACAAGCCTGATGAATGAACTTCTCCTGACCGGCACGGTGGGCTC
>NZ_SJUQ01000081.1:0-399 GCF_004337045.1 Exiguobacterium sp. SH5S4 | reverse complement strand
CCGCGATTTAATACCATCAGTATCAGCGGTTACCACATGGGTGAAGCGGGTGCCAACTGCGTGCAGCAGGTAGCATTTACGCTCGCTGATGGGATTGAGTACATCAAAGCAGCAATCTCTGCCGGACTGAAAATTGATGACTTCGCTCCTCGCCTGTCGTTCTTCTTCGGCATCGGCATGGATCTGTTTATGAACGTCGCCATGTTGCGTGCGGCACGTTATTTATGGAGCGAAGCGGTCAGTGGATTTGGCGCACAGGACCCGAAATCACTGGCGCTGCGTACCCACTGCCAGACCTCAGGCTGGAGCCTGACTGAACAGGATCCGTATAACAACGTTATCCGCACCACCATTGAAGCGCTGGCTGCGACGCTGGGCGGTACTCAGTCACTGCATACC
>NZ_SJUQ01000080.1:0-399 GCF_004337045.1 Exiguobacterium sp. SH5S4 | reverse complement strand
ATCATGACCTGACCCGCTATCACACCAGAACCGGGATGGGCGTTGAATACTGGCGCAATTACCTGAAACTGAGCGGAAACGGTTATCTGCGCCTCAGTAACTGGCGTAGTGCACCGGAACTCGACAATGACTATGAAGCACGTCCGGCGAACGGGTGGGATCTTCGCGCCGAAGGCTGGTTACCGGCCTGGCCGCAGCTGGGCGGCAAGCTGGTCTATGAACAATATTATGGCGATGAAGTGGCGCTGTTTGGTAAAGACGAGCGACAAAATGATCCTCACGCGATTACCGCAGGTTTGAGTTACACCCCTGTTCCTCTGATCTCCTTTAGTGCCGAGCAACGGCAGGGCAAACAGGGAGAAAACGACACCCGAATTGGTATGGAGTTGACGTTGCAAC
>NZ_SJUQ01000007.1:0-98930 GCF_004337045.1 Exiguobacterium sp. SH5S4 | reverse complement strand
TACAATAGTGAACGCAAGCAATGGAACCTAAAAAAAATGACTCCGGAGCAATACCGGAGCCATCTGATCGCCGCATAAAAGACGACGCACTTTTTATTAAACTGTCCGAAAAACAGGGCTCAGTTCACAAGTGACATGGACCTTTTATGTGAGTACGAGCGATTCATCGAGCGTGATCTCCATGAGAAGGCGGGGCTGTTCGTCTGGACCTGGTCGAGCAAGGCCCGACTCGAGTCTCGATCATTTAATGCATTGAGTCCTTGGAGCAATTGTACTTCTTGATAGCGCGACCACATTTGAACTCCCCCCCACCTACGCTACGCTTAGAGGTGAGGGATTCCTGAGTTATCCGACCCAGCGGCCGAAACCTGATCAGGCTAGCCCCGTCGTCCCGACGGTTGAAGAGGCCAGGATGCGTTCGGCCTCTCGTTTGAGGTTCAGTCCTGCGTTGACATCGCGGTCGTGGTGGACGCCGCAGTTCGGGCACGTCCACTTACGCAAGGCGAGATGTTTCACGTCTTTGTGTTGATGGCCGCAACCTGAGCAGAGCTGGCTCGAGGCGAACGTCTTCCCGACCTTGACGACGGTCTTTCCGTACCAGTCGGCCTTGTATTCGAGCATGCGGAAGAACGCCGACCAACTGACGTCGGCGATAGACTTGCTCAATTTGCGGTCCTGCTGCATGTCCTTCACCTGCAGCGTCTCGATCCCGATGACGTCGTGGTTTTTGACGATCTCGGTCGACACCTTATGCAGGAAGTCTTCCCGTTTGTTCGCGATCCTCTCATGGATACGCGCGACCTTGCGCTTCTGCTTCTGGTAGTTCTTCGCCTCAGACAATTTCACTTTCTTGTTCAGGGCGATGAGCCGACGCCGGGACAGCTTGCGCTGCTCGCGGGCGAGCTTCTCCTCTAACGTGCGGAAGTAACGGTCGTTTTTGTACACCGTGCCGTCGGACAGGATGGCAAAGTGCTTCAACCCGACGTCGACGCCGACAGAGGAGCCGGTCTGTGGGAGCGGCTCGATGTCCTGCTCGGTCTTCAGGGAGACGAAGTACTTGCCCGTCGCGTTCCGGCGGATCGTGGCGCTGAGGATGCGGCCCTCGACCTTCCGTGAGTTGGCGAACCGGACCCATTTCAGCTTCGGCAGTTTGAGCCGGTCCCCGATGATCGAGACCTCTGGCTGTTGCGACTTGCCCTGGATGTTCGTCGTGTACGACTGGACAGGGTTGCGCTTCGACTTGAAGCGCGGGTGCCCGTTCTGTTTCGTGCGGAGCCGGTCGTAGCCGTCGGCCAGGTGCTTCAACGACCACTGCAGGGCCGTGCTGTCCACCTCTTTCAGCCACGTGAGCTCCTCTTTCATGGACGGCAATACCTCGGAGCACGCGCCGTAGGTCAGTCCTGTACCGCTTGCCTGATAGGTCTCATCCGACTTCGCGAGGAAATGGTTGAAGACGAAGCGGGCGCAACCGAGCGTCTTGATGATCAGGACTTCCTGTTCCTTGGTCGGATAGATCCGAAATCTGTATCCTTTATGTGTCGACACGCCGTTCACCCCCTCTAGGTATTTATACCCAGAAAAGGTCGTGGCGATTCATCGCCCACTTTCGCTAGGGCTTCGCCCTCGTCGCTTTGAAGTGGGCGTATTCTCGCCTATTTTTGATAAATAGTTCCTCCTACAATAAACATCCACTCTGTTCATCGTCAAAATGTGGACGACTTGAAGCAAAGTCGGTAATAAACAAGTCGATTTCGTGGAAACGGATAGCGCTTTCGCTATAATGAAAGACGAATCGATAAAAATAGAGGTGAGACGAATGAAACAAAATCAAGCATTGGTCGTTGGGACGCTCATCGCGGTCGCACTCATCGCGGTCGTGGTCGTTCTCTTGAACCGCCCGGCCGAGCAGGCAGAGACGGCAGCGCCGGCTACGAGCGAGCACGTGCCGACGGACGGGCAACCGACGCTCGGGGAAGCGGACGCACCGGTCTCGATCGTCGAGTTTGGGGACTACAAATGTCCGTCTTGTAAACAATGGGGCGAGACGATCTATCCGCAACTAAAGGCGGACTATGTCGATACGGGCGACGCGAGCTTCAGCTATATCAACGTCTTGTTCCACGGACAAGAGTCGATTTTGGCGTCACTCGCTTCAGAATCGGTCTATAAGCAAGACCCGGATGCGTTCTGGGACTTTCATAAGGCACTCTATGACGCGCAACCGGCGAGCCAGCAGCACGACGAGGCATGGGTCACGATCGAGCGATTGAAGCAGATCGCAGGCGAGACGACGTCGGTCGACATGGCGAAGTTTGAAGACGACTTGAGTGAAAACTCGAGCGTGCTCGAACAGGTGAGTCTAGATGACGGACTCGTCAAAGAATACGGGGTCCAGTTCACGCCGTCGATCATGATCAACGGCGTCATGCTAGAAGACCCGTTCGACTATAAGGCGATTGAACGGTTGATTGAACAAGGGGCGCCATGAATCAGTCGTTCCTGAGCCGCTACGGCTTGTATCTCGCTTGGCTCGTCGCGCTCACGGCGACGCTCGGCAGTTTATACTTCAGTGAGATCCGCGAGTTCGTCCCGTGCGAACTGTGCTGGGTCCAACGTATCTTTATGTACCCACTCGTCTTCGTGCTCGGTATGGCTGTATTCACGAACGATCGTCAAGTGAAGAAATATGTATTACCGCTAGCAATCGTCGGCGGTATGATTTCACTTTACCATTATCTCGTGCAAAAAGTACCCGGTTTTGCCGACATCAAACCGTGTGTCGAAGGCGTGCCGTGTAACGTGCAGTACATCAACTGGTTCGGCTTCGTGACGATCCCGTTCCTCGCGCTCACGGCGTTCACACTCATCACGCTATTATTGCTCAACACAAAAACGGACAAGTAAGGGGATGGAACGTTTGAAAAAATGGATGCTGATCGGGCTTATGAGTTTACTCACTGTGCTCGCCGCTTGCGGCAATGAGATCGAAGACCCGCTCAACTGGGAGATCGAATCGTTCGACTATATGAACCAGGACGAGGAGATGGTCAGTCTCGACGACTTGAAAGGGAAAGTGTGGATGGCCGACTTCGTGTTCACGAACTGTGAGACCGTCTGTCCGCCGATGACGTACAACATGACGAAGTTGAATGAAGCGCTCATCGAAGAAGGCGTCGAGGACGTCCAGTTCGTGTCGTTCAGCGTCGACCCGACCGTCGACACACCGGATAAGATTAAACAGTTCATGTCCGGGTACGACTTGGCGCAAGCCGACTGGCAGTTCTTGACCGGCTATTCGCAAGACGAGATCGAGGCGTTCGCGCAACAGAACTTCAAGGCGCTCGTCCGCAAGCCCGACGAAGGCACGCAAGTCGATCACGCGACATGGTTCTATCTCGTCGACCAAGACGGGAAAATCATCAAGGCGTACCAAGGGTTCCAAGACGTGCCGATCGAGGAGATCGTCAACGATATTAAAATTTTACAGAAATCTTGAGGGCGACGCGATGTCGTCCTTTTTTGCGTATTTAAAAACAGGGGAATCCGGCATGTTGCCGTATAATAAACAGTAGAGGAGAGGATATTTTTGAAAAAAACACTACTCGTTTCATTGATGGGTTTGGCTGCTGTGACGGGTACGGCGCTCACACAATATAAACCGCTCGGCCGCAAGCCAAAAGCGCTCCAGTCGCCGAATCTTGTCAACGGCAAGTTCCGCAATCAGCTTGAGACACCGATGCGGTTTTCAAGCGATGACATGATCTCGATGTCGAAAGAATTTTTAAATCCGGACTCGCTCCGGAAGCCGAGCGTGCGGTTGCCGGTCGTCCCGATCGACTTCACCGAGACACTCGGCTCGAGCTTCACCCGCATCTATTGGCTCGGCCATTCGGCGATGCTCGTTCAAATGGACGGCAAGACGATGCTCGTCGACCCGATGTTCGGCCGGAGCCCGTCACCGCTCCCGTTCGCGAAGAATGAACGGTTCAGCGAGGACTTGCCGTTCGAGCTCGACGATTTGCCGCCGATCGACGTCGTCTTGCTGACGCATGACCATTACGACCATTTGGACTATGCGACGATTCAAGCGATCAAAGACAAAGTCGCCATGTTCATCGTCCCACTCGGTGTCGGTAGCCATTTGAAGCGTTGGGGCGTCGGGGCCGAACGCATTATCGAACGGGATTGGGGCGACACGTATCAGTTCGGGACGTGGACGTTCGTCTGTGCGCCGGCCCGTCACTTCTCGGGTCGTGCCCTCACCGACCGCAATGCGACGCTTTGGGCGTCATGGGTCGTCATCGGTGAGACGGATCGATTGTTCTTTAGCGGCGACGGCGGTTACGGTCCTCACTTTAAAGACATCGGGGACGAGTACGGACCGTTCGACTTCGCGGCACTCGAATGCGGGCAATACGATGAGCGTTGGCCGGATGTGCACATGCAGCCACGAGAGACGGCTCAGGCGTTCCGCGACATACGGGCTGATAAGATATTGCCGATCCATTGGGGCGCGTTCACGCTATCGTTCCACGCCTGGTACGACCCGGCCGAGCAGTTGACACAGTTGTTGCCGCGAGAACACGTACTCACTCCAATCATCGGGGAACGGATCACGCTCGACGGTCGCAACGACACAAACACGTGGTGGCGCGACATCGAGGACATGAACAAGCGATGACCGAATTCGGTCAGCGCTTGTTTTGTTAGGACGAGATCCGTTCGGTCTCGTCCGTTTCGATATAAAGCTTGTGTTTCCGCGTATAGACGAGGAAGGAAGCGGTCATCGCGATCGAACTTACCCCGAACAAGACGACCATGAGCTGCAGACCGATCAAGTCGAGGAAGAAGCCGGTGACGAGCAACACGACTTGGAAGACGATGCGGTCGAGCATGTTCCGGAACGAGAAGAAGCGCCCGTGATAGTCTTTCGGCATCCGCGTCTGGAAAATCGTCACGGCGGTCGGGAAGAAACAGCCGACCGAGAAGCCGAACAAGACGAACGCCGCGATCGAGACGGCCGGGATGTCGGCGAAGTACAGCATGAGCTGGGCGACCCCGATCAAAAACGAGAACGTGAACAAGATCGAGAACACGGAGAACTTCTCGCCGATCCGTTTGATGACGAACGCGCCGACCATGAAGGCAATCCCTTCCGCCGTATAAATCCAGCCTTTGATCGCGGTCGAGTCTTGCAGCTCGCTAATGTTGATGACGAGCAGGTTGAACCCACCGATGAAGAGGAGCGGGATGAGCGTCATGACGAGCGTCATGAAGATGACCGGGATCGACTTGATGATTGGGAAGACGTCCTTGAATCCGCCGGACGACTTCGTATCGACTTTCCGAGCGGACGGTGTCGTCGTCTCGTCGATGTTCAAGAACCACGTCGCGACGGCGAGCAGCAAGTAGGCGACGAGCGAGAGCGCGTAGACGTCCCGCAGCGAGACGAGCGTGAGCAAGATGCCGGCGATGGCCGTCCCGATGACCCGGGACAGCGTGGAGACGTTCATATGGACCCCGTTCAAACGGTGTCGTCGTCTCGTCGATGTTCAAGAACCACGTCGCGACGGCGAGCAGCAAGTAGGCGACGAGCGAGAGCGCGTAGACGTCCCGCAGCGAGACGAGCGTGAGCAAGATGCCGGCGATGGCCGTCCCGATGACCCGGGACAGCGTGGAGACGTTCATATGGACCCCGTTCAAGGCGAGCAGCTCGCGTTCCTTGACGATGAGCGGGATCGCTGCCTGAAGCGCCGGGAAGTAAAACGCGGCCGACCCTTGCAAGAAGACGAGGAAGACGACCATCCAAAGCACGCTTCCCGTCTCGATGGCGACGAACATGAAGAGAACGCTGAGCGCCCGGACGATGCTCGAGATGAGCATGATTTTCTTTTTCGAGCCCTGGTCGGTGAGCCGACCGGCGAGCGGTCCGATGGCGACGCCGGCGAGCAGCCCCCCGGCGAGGATGAGCGCCTTGACGAAGTCGGACGGGACTTTCTCCTGCATGAACTCCAAGTTGCCGATGATGCCGAGCCAAAGCCCGAGACCGGCGACGAACTCTCCGGTCAAGATGATCCAGACGTTCCGATTTTTCCACATATGTTAAGTCCTCGATTTTTATCAGTTAATAATAATTATGCTTGAGAATGATTCATTAAGCCACAAAAAAGAAGCCGAAGATTCGGCTTCTACTCCCATTCATTAATTCATGCGAACTGATTATATAAACACTCTGATTTCGTAATACAATGTGTATGAAGGAGGGTGATTGTATGGGAACGATATCTGTGCGACTCAATGAGGAAGACGAACTTCTCATTAGAGAGTATGCGAAAACAAAAAATCTTACCCTCTCTATGCTTGTTCGGGAAGCTGTCCTAGAACGAATAGAAGATGAATTAGACATAGTGCTTTATTATGAAGTAATGAGTGCACATCAAGAACATTCTGAAGCAATTTCATTCGAGGCCATGCTAAAGGATTTGCAAACTTAGATTAAATCTAAAAAAGCATTCGTCCGTATTCAGACGAATGCTTCTCTGTCGTTCTTTTGAAGTCAAATATCGCAGTTATCGTCCGTGCACGTCGCACCGCCCGAGAGCACTTGAAGTGTCGGTGCCGATTCGGCCCACGTCTTCTCGAGTACTTGTGTGAACGCCTCGGTCGGTTGGGCGCCTGAGACGCCATACTTCCCGTCGAAGACGAAGAACGGGACGCCGGTGATGCCGAGATCGCTCGCGCGTTTCTCTTCAGCGCGGACGTCTTCCATGTATACGTCTGAAGCGAGTACGTCTTTCACGGCGTCAGCATCGAGCCCGACGCTTGTCGCGATCGATACGAGTACGTCGTGGTCGCCGATATGTTTCGCCTCGACGAAGTACGCTTTGAGGAGCGCTTCCGACAGTTCCTTCTCTTTACCGACCGTCTTCGCATAGTGCGTCAACCGGTGCGAATCGAGCGTGCCGGTGACGACCATGTTGTCAAAGTCATAGTCGAGTCCGACTGATTGAGCTTGAGCGGCGACTTGGGCCGTCGTCGTTTTTGCCTGCTCGAGCGGCATGCTGTATTTCTTCGCGAGCACTTCATAAATCGAACGTGAATCGGTCGTCGGGGCGTTCGGGTCGAGTTCGAAGCTCTTGAACTCCACTTCGACCTTGTCCGCGTGTGGGAACTGTTCGAGCGCTTCTTCTAGACGGCGCTTACCGATATAACAGAACGGACAGACGTAATCTGACCAAACTTCAATTTTCATAGTGAATCCCTCCTACAGTCAGTGTAGGATGTCTTGAAATTGAAGTAAATGAATGTGCTCACAAAAAAAGCCCTCACGAGGAGGACTTAAAAGACGTACCAGAACACGCAGACGAAGTGGGCGAAGCTTCCGAACAAGATGAACAAGTGGAACACCTCGTGGAAGCCCCAACCGCGCCAGTTGACGAACTTCGGCTTGAAGCCGTAGATGAGACCGCCGACCGTGTACATGAAGCCTCCGAGCAAGAGCCAAAAGATGCCGCCGTTGCCGATCACGCTATGGAGCGGTCCGATGAAGAAGACCGACAGCCAGCCCATGCCGATGTAGAGAGCAGTTGACAAGAAGCGTGGGGCGTGGAACCAGACGAGTTTGAAGATGATGCCGAACAAGGCGAGGACGTGGACGATACCGAACAGCACCCAGCGCATCGGGCTTTCGAGCGCGAGCAGTGTGAGCGGGGCGTATGTCCCGGCGATCAAGGCGTAAATCATCGCATGATCGATTCGTCGGAAGAACGCGATGACTTTCGGCGAGGCGATGATGCTGTGGTACAAGCCAGACGATAAGTAAAGAAAGACGAGACTGATTCCGAACAAAATCGCCGCCATGATGGCGAGCGGTGAGCCGAGCAGTGACGCTTTCACTGTCATCGCGATCAAGGCGATGAAGGCGAGTACCGCTCCGGCGAGATGGGTCAGCGCGTTAATAGGTTCCCGAAAAATCGAATTCATGCAAAAACACTCCTTATGACGTCATGTAGTATCCATAACTACATGATAAGCGGTATGGGCAAGAAGAACAAGGTTTTTGTTTCGACAAACGACGATTGTCCGTATACTGAAAGTGAGGTGATTCGATGAAACCGAACGAGATTGTACGGACGGAAGGCACGCTCCCGAAAGTGGTATTGCCGACGATCGACTTATATATGGACCAAGTCATCCAACTGTTCGAGCAACATTACGGCAAGATGAAACGTAATGAAGACGAGACGATCTTGACGAAGACGATGATCAACAACTACGCCAAAGGCAAGTTGTTCCATCCCGTCAAAAACAAGAAGTACACGAACGAGCATTTGATGCTACTAAGCCTGATTTACGAGATGAAAGGGCTGTTGTCGATCAACGACATCAAAGAGACGCTCCGGCCGCTGAATGAATCGGACGAGGCGTTCTCGCTCGAAGACTTTTATGACGCCTATCAAGCTCAGAAAGAACAAAACTTGCAGGCGTTCGAGACGCAAGCCGAGACGCTGCTCGCGAACGTGAAAGCGACTGAAGCGAGTGAAATCCAACAGTCGCTCGCCATTGCCTCGGCCGTGCATATGAGCCACTTGTACCAACGGCTCGCCGAACGGTTGATCGACGAAAGTAAATAAAAATGTCCCCTAGACTCCGTTTGTAGTCTAGGGGACATTTTGTCATTTTAGATGTTCGCGTTCGAAGCGCTCACCTTTGTTGTACATTTTAACGACGAGAAGTGGTGCTAAATAACTGATGGTCACAAGAATGAAAAGCGTCCACAAGAGATTATAATCTAACATTAGACGCTCATACGTGAACGACAAAAACAAAATGACGGTGATATGAACTAACGGGTGGAGGTTCCTGAGCAAGGCGTTGAGCACACTACTGATGAACACAGTCAAAATCACGAGCATGAACAAGAAAAACGCAATCAACAACCACATGTAGTCCATACGTCACCACCAAGTTAATTATTGATGTACTTCTCGAACACGTCACCGAAATCTTTCCGGTTCCATTCGTGATAGTGGCCTTGGAGCCAGTCGAACGATTGTTGCGACAAGTCTTTAAACGTCGTCGCGACGTTCATGTCCCCTTGACGGAGGCCGCTCAGAACTGACACGGAATGCGTGAGCGACGCGTTGGCGAACTCGAGCATTTTCCGGCCTTCACGCTGTTTATCGGCGATGGCGAGGAGTGATTTGTACAAGTCTTTGACGTGCTCGATTTGCTTTTTGTTCACGTCAATCGAGTATGGCTTGTCGCCGATCGTGAACTTGATCTCGACGTCTAAGTCGACCGTACCGGCCGTCTCGAACATGACGTGTTGGAGCGGATGTTGCGCGTACGGATAACGATACAAGACGCGCTTCGAACTGATGGCGCTCGCGCCGTCGAGATGGATCATCGCGAGGTTCGTGAAGCAGTACTCGTCCGATTTCGACTTGATCAAGAAGTAAATCTTCTCGTTGTCCTCATGTAAGACGTAATCGTCGGCATCGGCCTTGTCGAAGTCTTTCGGGTCGATGACTTCACCGATATCGCTAAAGCCTGTCAAATCAGAAGCTAGTTTTTTGAACATGTACAGTCTCTCCTCAGTAGTGGATTTTGTGCATCTCGACCGGGTCGGACCCGGTCCGCTCGTTCCGGTTGAGTCCGTCGATCGCTGCCATGTCTTCTTTCGTCAACGTGAAGTCGAATACCTGTATGTTTTCACGGATCCGACTCGGTGTGACCGATTTTGGGATGACGGCGACACCGTTTTGAAGATGCCAGCGCAAGATGACTTGGGCCGGGGACTTGCCGTACTTGCTCGCGATGTCGACGATCGTCGCATCCTCGAGCGCCTCACGACCTTTCATGAGCGGACTCCACGCTTGGATCTGGATGTCATAACGCTTGCAATACGCAATCAATTCTTTTTGGGACAAGTATGGGTGGATCTCAACTTGATTCACCGCCGGTACGATCGCGCACGATTGGATGATCTGTTCGAGGTGTTGAATCTCGAAGTTCGAGACGCCGATGGCCCGTACTTTGCCTTCCTCATACAATTGCTCGAGCGCTTTGTACGTTTCAACGAACTTACCGAAGCGCGGCATCGGCCAATGGATCAAGAACAAGTCGACATAGTCGAGGCCGAGTCGGTCGAGGCTGTCTTGAAACGCCTGGAGCGCCTCGTCGTAGCCGTGAAACTCGTTCCACAGCTTCGTCGTCACGAAGATGTCTTCGCGCGGGACGCTCGACTCGCGGATCGCCTGCCCGACGCTCTCTTCGTTCTGATAGATGGCGGCCGTGTCGATCAACCGGTAGCCGGCGTCGAGTGCCGCCTTGACCGTGTCGACCGTGACCGTCCCGTCTTCAACTTTGTACACGCCGAGACCGAGCATCGGCAGTTTCACATCATTATTGAGTGTTGTCCATTCCATAATTTGATTCCCTCCCTCTCACATCTAACGTTACCGAAAATCACGACAAAGTGAAAGTGAAACCTACAGCCGAATGCTTTCTCCGTGCGCCTTGACCACGATTTGATCGCGTTCGAGTTTGGCTGCGGCGACGAGGCGGTCATACGGCTCCTCGACCGGCTCGTATGATAAGACGAACGTGTCCCAGTGCATCGGGAAGAACCGTTTTGCTCCGCTCTGTTTGAACATCGTCCACGCTTGCTCCGGGGTGCAGTGCGCTTCCTGGAACGAGTCCGGTTGATACGCACCGATCGGGAAGAAGGCGAGGTCGATCGGTTCTTTGTTCGCGAGCCCGTTGAACGCTTCGGTGTACGCCGTGTCGCCGGCGAACAGCATACGGACGCCTTTATATTTCAAGACGTAGCCGTTATAGCCCATGTGTTTGTCCCACGGGAAGCGGTTGCCCCAATGCGCGACCGGGATCGCTTGGACGTTAAGTCCGTTCGCGAGTGTCAACTTGTCGTGGGGATGCATCTCGAGCGTCTGTAGGCTCGGATAGTGACGCAACAGTTTGCTCGTCCCCGGTGCCGAGATGACGACCGTGTCACGGGTGATGAGCCGCTTCAAACTTTTATGGTCGAAGTGGTCCATATGGGCGTGGCTGAGCAAGATGACGTCGACGTGACCGATCTCTTCGATCGAGAGGGCAGGGGCGGTATGCCGTTTCATGCCGAACGTGACGGGACCGACGTGGACACCGATCCGTTTTGAGAATACCGGGTCGGTCAAAATTTTGAGGCCGTACCAATGGATGAGCACGGTCGAGTGGCCGATCCACGTGGCGCTCACGCTCGTCTCGTCGAAAATGGACAAGTCCGGTTTGATCGGCGCCTCTTTAAAGTCAGGACGCGGTAACCGTTGTTTCAGTCGTGTATAAAAGAACGTGCCGACGCTTGCCAAGACAGCGCTCGGGACGAGTAAGTTGCGTAATTTCATGTGAGTCACCTCGTTATATAGGATAGTTTCATCTTAACGCTGACGACTAAGACGTGCATCCGCCCATAGGCGTAGAAACGATGGGAGATTGTGGGTTTGACGATTGCGAATCCGCTTACATTTTGGTAAGGTGGCAGTAGATTAGGAAAGGAAGGTACCGCGTGCTATGAAAAAGTCACACTCACTCAACTGATGAAACGAATCATCACTGTTCGTCTGAACAGTCACGGGTGAAGTGTGTCCAATCTCAAGCTACGGGGTGACCCTTTTTTCCGCTTGACCGGAGATCTTCACACCATCGCTTTCTAGCGAATGGTGTTTTTTGTTTCATCGCGTAGCGGACTAATAAGCGAGGTGAGACAACTATGTTATCTGTACATCAAGTCCGGTTCGACTACGACCAGCAACCGCTATTTGACAGCGTCTCGTTCGACGTGTCAACAGGCGAACGGGCCGTCTTGTTCGGCCAAAACGGGTCAGGGAAGACGACGTTGTTCAAATTGCTCGTCGGTGAACTGATCCCTCAGGCCGGTCGAATCGAAGTAGCAGGAAAAGTCGGTGTCGTCGAACAGACCGTGTTCGTTGGGGATGGGACGACGCTCGCGTACGTCATGAAAGGTGACGGCGAACGGTTCCGTTTGTACGAAGAAGTCACATCAGGCGACACGGAGCGCGTGCTTGCGGTGTATGACGAGGCGATGGCGTGTGACGCTTTTGGACTCGAGGCCGAGGCAAACCAAGCGTTGAAACGAATCGGCATGGACGAAATGGGATTAAGACGGCTTTCTGACTTGAGCGGCGGCGAACAGACGCGGGCACAATTGGCCCGGCTTATGATGTGTCACGTCGACGTCGTCTTGCTCGACGAGCCGACGAATCATCTCGACGTCGACTCGATCGACTGGCTGACGCGCTGGGTGCGTGAGTTTCCGGGCACGGTGCTCGCCATCTCCCACGACCGCCAGTTCATCGATGACGTCGCAACGGTCATCCTTGAACTGAGTGACGGCGAGGTCGTCCGCTATCCGGGCAACTATAGCGCCTATAAGCAGCAAAAAGCCGAGGAACGGGTGCGTGACGAGCGGGCCCACGCGCGCTATGTGGCGCGCAAGTCGGAACTGCTCGATATGATCGCCCAGTACAAAGGCTGGCACTTGAAGGCGAAAGCGACGGCGAGCGTCCGCAGTCCCGGTGCCCAGAAAGGAGCGGCGAACCTTGCCGTCAAGATGAAAGCAAGGGAACGAAAACTCGACCAGCTCGAACAAGGGCGTCCCGACAAACCGAAAGACGCGGCTCGCGTTTCGGTCCGCTTCCAAGCGGAACCGCTTGAGGCAAAGACATGGATCACGGTCGAGAACGTCGCGTTCGGATATGACGAGCCGTTGTTCGAGCATCTTTCGTTCACGTTCAATCGGGGCGACCGTCTGTCGATCGTCGGACCGAACGGGAGCGGCAAGACGACGCTGTTGAAGCTGCTTTTAGGGCAGCTTGAGCCAAACGAGGGTGCTGTGCATCGCCATCCGAAACTGAAAATCGGCTACTTCTCACAGACGCTCGAGCGGTTGCCCGAGGATGGGACGCTGCTTGACGCACTATTATCCGCGAGCGACATTCCGGAGACGGAAGCGCGGACGCTCCTGGCCCATTTCTTGTTCCGTCGTGACGACGTCTATAAACCGATGCGTGAGGCGAGCATGGGCGAGAAGTGTCGGATCGCATTCCTCATCCTTTATTTCTCGGACGCAGACATGCTCGCGCTCGATGAACCGACGAACTATTTAGACGTCGCGACACGCGAACAGATCGAGGCGGCCTTATCGATCTACCGGGGCGGTCTCATCCTCATCTCGCACGACCGGACGTTCCATCAGCTGACGGACCGGACGATCGAGCTCGGCGAGACGGTGCGGATTTTAGAAACTGGACAAGACACGCCCCCCATCGACGTCGAAGCGACGATTCAGACGCTCGAGGCGCTGACGAGCGACGAACAAAAATTTGTCGACGAGGCAGGAAACGTGAAGCCGTTTGACGAATCGGAACAAATGAGACGAAACGAGTAGGAGTGGAGAATAATGAAGGAAGAAGTTCGGTCATCACGGGCCGCGTCAAGGAAACGAAAACGGTTGTTACGGTTAGCGACGGCGGTCTTGTTGATCGCTTCATTGATCGGTGTCATCGCGTTCGCGGCGTACATCGATTCGCAAAAGCAGACGGCGCTGCCTGAGTCGGACAATATCTCGACAAAAGAAGTCGATAGCGGGACAGAGGCGGAACCTGAAGAGGAAGCGACTGAAGAAGAGCCGAGTGAGAACGTCGTCTACATCGCGACACCGTACACGAAAGTGTATGCCGATGATCGTGTGACCGTTCTATATGAGGCGGATCTTGGAGACCGGTTCGAACGGCTCGAAGCGGTCAGTGGATTCGTCAAACTTCAGTTGAACGAGCGGACGACCGGATGGGTGACGGAAGCGCGTGTGACCGAGGAAGCGACTAGCGTCTCGGACGATGAGGTGAAACAGGCGTGGCAAACGGTCGTGCCGACGGCTTCAGCGTCTGCCTTGGACTGGCTCGGACAAGACGTAGCGACGGTCCGGTCGACACTCGGGGCACCGGCGTCCGTCCAGCGCGACCAAGTGAACGAGTACCACTTTTATAACGGCTTCTTTTTAATGGTGCGTGACCAACGAGTGAAAGCGATCGATTGGGACCGTCAGACGGCCGTGACGCCTGAACTTGAGGCGTCGAGCGCCCAAAGTGCGGGCAGCTGGTATGACGGGGAGACGCTTCAATTGAAGCTGTTCCCGTATAACGGGGTCATGCGGGTCCGAATCGAACAAAAATAAGTGCTGGCGTCGAGAGGGTGCATCCTGTCGGCGCTTCTTTTCTCCCTATCATTCAAACGAACATTTGAATGATAGGGAGAAAAGGGATATAATGAAAGGAGAGAGGAGCGATGACGCATGGAACAACATGATCATGGCCACGAAGGCCACCACCACACAACGAATCAACGAGCATTACTGCTAGCATTTCTGTTGATCGTCACGTTCATGGTCGTCGAAGTCATCGGCGGTCTGTGGACGAACAGCCTAGCGCTCTTATCGGATGCGGGGCACATGCTCGGCGACGCGGCAGCGCTCGGGCTCAGTTTCTTGGCGGTCCGGTTCGGCGCCCGGAAGGCGACACCGAACCAGACGTTCGGGTACCGCCGCTTTGAGATTTTGGCGGCGTTCGTCAACGGATTGACGCTCCTTGTCATCTCAGGTTATATCATCATCGAGGCGTATAAGCGCTTGTTCGCGCCACCAGAGATTTTAAGCGGCGGCATGCTCGCCATCGCCGTCATCGGGTTGCTCGTCAACGTGCTCGCGGCGTGGATCTTGATGCGCGGCGAGCGGGACAACTTGAACGTCCGAAGCGCGCTCCTGCACGTGTTCGGAGACTTGCTCGGATCGGTCGGGGCCATCACAGCGGCGCTGCTCATTCTAATGTTCGGGTGGACGCTCGCTGATCCAATCGCCAGTATGTTCGTCGCACTCCTCATCTTGGTGAGCGGGTACCGCGTGACCCGGGACGCCGTCCATATTTTGATGGAAGGGGCGCCTGACAAAGTCGACGTCGTGGCGATGCAGCGTGACCTTGCGACCGTCGAAGGGGTCAAAGAAGTGCATGACCTCCACGTCTGGTCGATCACGTCTGAGGAGTACGCCGTCACGTGCCACGTGTTGATCGATAAAACGACAGATGATCAACGCGTGCTGCACGATGTGACGGAGCGGATGAAGCAGTACGGGTCGTTCGGTCGTTCGACCGTTCAAATCGAACGAGAGACGGCACACTGCGAGGAACGAACGATCTGGTAAACGCACGAGCGGTCCCTGACAAGAGTCGGGGACCGCTTTTGTTATGGTTTCAGGACGACTTTGACGCAGTCGTCTGCAAACATAAAATAGGGACTCACAAAGGAGTCCCGGTGCCCGCGATGTCGATGACGACGATCTCGGGTGGATTGAAGATACGCGGTACGCTGACTGTGTAGTTGAAGCCGCGGCCGATGATATGGGTGAACGAATCGTGTTCATACAGGCCACCCGCATATTTTGGGAAGAAGCCTTGGTCAGGCGCGTAAAGCCCGTTCAACAGATAAGGGATACGGACCTGGCCGCCATGGGCGTGGCCCGACAAGACGAGGTCAAACGGAAGCTCGGCGTACGTCTCGACTTGTTCCGCCCGGTGGGACAAGAGCAGGCTGAACGTGTCGTCCGTTTCGACGTCGTCAAGTGCCGTCAAGACGTCTTGCTCCCAGTTCCCGTATATGTTTTCGGCGTACGTGCGAAGCGGGTCCTCGACGCCGCCGATGATGAGCTCGACCCCGTTGACCGTCACGGTCTCGGCTTCGTTCTCGAGCACGATCACACCAAACGAACGAAACACGTCTTTGACGTCGTGCCGGACGAAATCACTTGATTCATCAATTTCATGGTTGCCGGTGACGAAATACATCGGGGCGATCCCTTGTAGCCCTTCGATCAGTTCGAAAGCGGCGTCTGGTGAGCGGTATCGGTCGAGCAAATCACCGGGAAGCGCGATCAAGTCAGGTTGCTGCTCACGAACTTTCTCAATCAGATTTTTTTGGTCCTCGCCATACGAATAGCCGTGCAAATCCGAGAGGAGGATGACGCGTAACGATTGACCAGTTTCGAGCTTATCGGTCGTCAGCTCGTACTCTCTAATCGTCAGCCCGTTGTAAAGAGCGGCGAACAGAAAGACGACCACGATGGCGAACGTGATGTACTTTCGTTTTCCTTTTAGCATCGTGTCCCTCCTCGGTCGGATGTTTGTCTCTTCATTCTACTCTGTTAATAGGTATGGACGCAAAAAAAAGCCCGCTCATATTGGAGCGGGCGGGAGATTAGGCGACGTTTGTCGTCAATTTGACGTCGACGTTGCCGCGTGTCGCTTTCGAGTACGGGCACACTTGGTGCGCTGCTTCGACGAGACGCTCAGCAGTTGCTTGGTCGACACCTTTGATTTCGACTTCGAGCTCGACCGAGATGAAGAAACCTTCGTCGTTCTGGTTGAGTGTGACGTGGCCAGTGACGCTCGTGCCATCTGTCTTGACGCGCTCTTTACCGATGACGAGGTTCAACGCGCTGCCAAAGCAAGCTGCGTATCCGGCTGCGAACAATTGCTCAGGGTTCGTCGACTCTTCTGCTTGTTTCGCTCCTGGCATCGCGACGCTCAAGTCGATGACGCCGTCCGTAGATGTGACGCGACCTTCGCGGCCACCGAGAGCTGTTGCTGAAGCTGTGAATAGTGGTTTCATAATTTAATTCCTCCGTTTCGTTTTTAACAATTAAGTTGTGCACAATCTAATTATAGGGCAGTCAAACAGATATTCAAGTGATATGCTTGACCTAAGACTTTAGCCGGAGGAATTTATATGAAAAGTTCGTTAACATTAGAGCATCAGATTTGCTTTCAGCTCTACACCGCCTCAAAAGAATTGACACGTTTGTATCGGCCGATCTTAGCGCCGCTCAAACTCACATATAGCCAGTATTTGGTCATGCTCGTTTTATGGGAAGAAGATCACATCGATTTGAAACAGCTCGGGGAACGGTTAACGCTTGATTCGGGTACGCTGTCACCGCTCATCAAACGGTTGACCCAGCTCGGGTATGTGGAGAAAGTTCGGGCGACCGAGGATGAGCGCCGGGTGTTGGTGTCGCTCACTGCGTCGGGCAGCGCACTGCGTGAGCGGGCCGAGGACGTGCCAGTCAAAGTGAGTGGTATGCTAAATATAGACGAAGCGACTTATTTCGCTTATATGGAGATGCTTATCGATATCAAATCGCGTCTGCGTGAATTCGGTGAGCAACAGGGCTAGGTTCTCACGAAAGGAGACGATATGTTTCGTAAACTGTTTATTCTATTGATCGGGATTGGTCTATATACGGCTTGGAACTATGAGGTGCCGAACGTATCGGCGCCGACGAGCGTCCAGGTGAAGTCGACGGAAGTGGTGGAAGAGGGCGTCGCGACCGACGCCCCGCAGTTCGCGAGCCAATATACCGGTCACGACTGGTATTTGCTCGAGAAAAATGGCGACCGGACGCTTGAGCTCGTCGACGAGGATGGTGCCAAAAAAGGGCAATACCAATTCGAGTCGGGCAGTACGTTCGAAGGGCTCGTCCTTGATCAGACGACACGACAACAAGTCGAGAACATCGGCTTCGACGAAGTGAAGTCTTATGATAAAGGGTTGAAACGTTACTTGATCCCGGACGATCCTTCGTTCTCGGTCTATGCGATGAACGGCAATTACGTCACGATGTTCTTTGACCAACATGACGAAGACAAGCTGAAAGGCATCCTTTCGGTTGAACGGAGCGTCGAGGAGTCGAGCGCCGGGTATTATGGAGACGTCTCGGCCGAGAGCATCGAGTCCAACGAGACGCTCATGCGTATGCTCATGAACTGGGACCGTCAAAAGTTTGGGTTATCCGCACTCGCTGACTATGAGCCGCTGCTCCCGGTCGTCCGGGCGCATAGTGAGAACATGGCAGTGAACAACTTCTTCAGCCACATCGACCCCGAAGGACGCGACCCGTTCGAACGGATGAATGAGGCCGGACTTGCCTACTCGCTCGCCGGGGAGAACTTGGCGATGGGGCAGATGAGCGTCTTTCACGCTCACTGGGGGCTGATGAACTCGCTCGGTCACCGCGAGAATATCTTGAAGCGGGACTTCACGCACGCCTCGGTCGGCCTCGTCTATAATGACGACAACAGCCCGTTCTATACGATCAACTTCATCACGCCGCGATAAAAGGATGGTCTGCCCTAGAGGGGCGGACCATCCTTTTTAGCGGTCAGAGCAGGCGTTTCACCGCTCGCTCGATCTCGTCCGGTGTCGTCTGCGGTGAGAACCGTTCGATGACGTTGCCTTTCCGGTCGACGAGGAACTTCGTGAAGTTCCATTTGATCGCTTTCGAGCCGAGCAGGCCAGGTGCTTCTTTCGATAAGTATTGGAAGAGCGGGTGGGCGTCTTTGCCGTTGACGTCGACTTTCGAGAACATCGGGAACGTCACGCCGTAGTTCAATTGACAGAACTCGCTGATCTCTTCGTTCGAGCCCGGGTCTTGGTTGCCGAACTGGTTGCACGGGAAGCCAAGAATATGGAAACCTTGACCTTGATAGCGCTCAAATAGCTTTTCAAGGCCGTCTAATTGAGGTGTGAAGCCGCACTTGCTCGCCGTGTTGACGATCAAGAGGACGTCCCCCTCGTATTTGGATAAAGGCTGTAGCTTGCCGCTCATGTCGGCTGCTTCGTACTGATAGATCATCATCTGATTCCCCCTTTTTTATGTTCATTATAGCAAGCCGTTCGATCGCGAACGACTTTGAAGCGGTTGTCCGCAATCAAATTGTCACGAAACGATGAGGTCGCTGTTACAATGAAATCAAACGGAACCCGTATAATGAATCGGTGTAGAAAGGAAAGGTGTTATGTACATATTGAAAAATGAATTCATTTGGATCGCGTTGATCCTGATCGGCTTGTTCGTCTCGAGTGCGACGCCGTACTCAGACCAAAGCATTGTCTCACCGCTCGATCGCTTCGATTGGACGTGGGCCGAACCAATCCTCTCGACTGTCGACTTCGACTACGCCGGCAGCCCGGTTTCGCTCGAAGACAAAGGAAGCGCCGGCTTGATCGAATTCCTCATTCGGAAAGCGGCACACTTCACGGTCTTCTTTGCCTTAGGTGCGTTGTTCGTCAAAGCCGTGTCGCGGACGAGACTGAACGCGTGGCTCGTGTTGTTGTTCGCTTGGGCGCTCGCGAACACGGTCGCCATCTTTGATGAGTTTCATCAGAGTCTGACCCCGGAACGCACCCCGCTCATTCAAGATGTCGTATTAGACAGCTTCGGCGCTTGTTGTGGCGTCCTGCTCTTCGGTGGCTATTATCTGTTCGTCAGAAAGCGTAACAAACACCAACGGAGAGGTTATGTATCGGTCAGGTAGATAAAAAAATAGTATAGGTCATTATTTGAAAAGCGCTTTCATAAAGCGTTTTTCTTTTTTACTAAATTCATATTTTGTGACAATTTGTTGATTGAGCCCGTTAAATACCCACGTTTTAGCGAGGATAAAACCTAAATCAGGTCAATGTAACGCGAATGAAATATAAGTGTAAAATAACTTTGGGTTTAGATTGCTATAATGAGTCACAGGGCGAGACGGATTCTCGCAAAACTATACAGAACTCATTCATCTATTATTCTATAGAAATTCACACGACTCAGCGGAGGTAAGCACATTGATTAACTTGAAGAAACTTGCAGCAACCGTCACTTTAGGCGCTCTTCTAATCAGCGGCACGACACCTGGTTTTGCAGCGTCACTTACAGACAAGCAAAAAAAGGTCCAACAGCAGCAACAAAAGAATAGCACTGAGCAGAGCAAAGCGAACTCTTCGATCCAATCACGCGAAAAAGCGATCAGCAAAGAGCAGCAAGAAATCAATAAGCTAGACGCTGAACTCCAAGACGTCATCAACGACGTCGCACAAAAGAAAGCTGAGATCCGTGCTACGCAAGAAAAAATTGCCGCGCTTGAAAAACAAATCAAGCAGTATGAAGCAAAAATGAAAGCACAAGAAGAACTTATGAAAGAGCGCATGGCAACGATGCAAAAGAACGGCGGCGGGTCGATCGACTGGGCTGAGTTCATCTTCGGATCAAAAGACTTCGGTGATTTGCTTACTCGTATGATCACAGCAGGTACGATTCAAGAGAACGACAAGCAAATTTTTGAAGAGTACCAAGCGACGAAAGAAAAGCTTGCGACAGCACAGGCTGAATTGAAAGCCGAGCGCGACGCTCTCGTTAAACAAAAGCAAGAACTTGAAGCACGTAAAACAGCACTCGATAAGAAAATGAAAGAGCGGGCGGCTAAAGTCAAGAAGCTCAACGCTGAGAAAATCAAGTTCGAATCGAAATTGATGAGTTTGAAAGAAATGGAATCAACGCTCCAAGCACAAGAAGCTTCAATCAAGGCAGAAATCGAAGCACAACGTCGTGCGGCTGAAGAAGCGAAACGTAAAGCGGCTGCGGAAGCGGCGGCAGCTGCAGCAGCAGCGAAACAACAAAAGCAACAAGGTTCGTCAAGCAAGCCGAGCGCGTCAGCGGCAACACCTGTAGCGGCGGCACCGGCAAGCGGCGGCATGTTCCAACGCCCTGCTAGCGGCCGTCTCACACAACCTTTTGGACCTGCAAGTGGTGTGAACGGTTATACGTTCCACAACGGTCTTGATATCGCGGCACCGGTCGGCACACCGATCTATGCAGCGCAAACAGGTACGGTCACGACGGCAGGATGGGGCGGCGCCTACGGGAACCACATCATCATCACGCACGTCTTGAACGGACAAGTTTGGACGACGGTCTACGCTCACTTGAGCTCGGTGTCGGTATCGGCTGGCCAACGTGTCTCGCAAGGTCAGAACATCGGCGGCATGGGTAGCACAGGTAACTCGACTGGTTCGCACTTGCACTTCGAGATTCACCGTGGCGGTTACTCGTACTCGTCTTCGAGCGCGGGCAGCACGGTCAACCCAGCTTCATTCTTCTAAACGTATACAAAAAGTGATCGACGAACGCGTCGATCACTTTTTTATTGCCTGATAAGCGATAAACGTCAGCAAGGCGGCCCCGATGACGCTCAGCAAGAGCGTGTCGAGATTCGGGTCGGCGAAGACGCTCATGCCACCGACGATCAGCATGTAGGCAACGATCGAGCCGACGAAGACGGTCGACACGACCGAACGGACTCGTTTCGGGATTTGCTTCCACCAGTTCCTCATAAAAATCGCCTCCACCTATTAGTATAGGGGAGGCGGGATGATTCATCTAGCGAGCCGGATCCACGAAGATTCCATGATCGGCCGGTAGCCGACTTCTTGATAAATCTTGTTTGACGTCGGGTTGGTCAAATCGGTGTAGAGCGTGCAGAACGATTTCGTTTCGAGCAATCGGCGACTGAGCACGGCGACGAGACTGCGGGCGTATCCGTTTCCGCGTTTCGCGGGAGCTGTGTAAACGAAAGACACCGTGATGCCATTCAACGTCGGGCGGGAGCGCTTTGCGCACGAAACGGGTGTGCCGTCGACTTCCCAGATGAAGGCGTCGTCGTTATCAATCATTGAAGTGACGACAGCGACCATTCTTTCGTCATGTGATGGTTCTAGTCCCGAATCTTGTTCAAAGGCACGGTACCACGTCTCTAAAAGAGGTTGGTCGGACTTGGTCGCCTGGCGCATCGACCCGCCGGCCAGAACGATGTCGTTGACGCGGTCTAATCGATAGAGCCCTTGCGACATGAACGTCGACGTTGCTCCATTCGTCCGTCCCTCCCACATGGCACCGAACGTCTCGGCATGAACTTTTTCCGACACCCTTTCTGTATATGTATGAAAAACGGGCAAACCGTGAGGCCTGCCCGTTGTCTAGCTCGTAACTCGTTAAGCGATGTCTTCGCGCGCTTTCGCGTCGTCGAGCAAGTTCGTGTTGCGTTTGAAGTAATGGACGATTTTGGCGATGGCGCCGTCACCTGTGACGTTCGTCGCCGTACCGAAGCTGTCTTGCGCCAAGTAGAGCGCGATGACGAGGCTTTGCATCGTCGCATCGAATCCGAGGATCGACCCGAACAATCCGAGTGATGCCATGACGGCCCCACCAGGAACACCTGGCGCCGCGATCATCGTCACGCCGAGGGCGAGGATGAACGGGAGGACGATCGCGTATGACATCGGCATGCCGTTCAAGTACATGAGGGCGACACCGACTGATGTGAGCGTGATCGTCGAGCCTGATAAGTGGATCGTCGCGCAGAGCGGGACGACGAAGTTGGCGACGCCTTCATCGACTTTGTTCAATTTTGCCTGACGAAGCGTGACCGGGATCGTCGCGGCTGACGACTGTGTGCCGATAGCTGTGAAGTAAGCTGGCATCATCGTCTTGAGCAGTTTGAACGGATTCTCTTTATTGAGCCCGCCTGCGATTGAATATTGAATCATGAGCATCGTCGCGTGAAGGACGATGATCGTGACGAAGACGAGCGAGAACACCGACAAAATCTCGGCAACTTGGCCGGCGTACGTCATGTTCATGAAAATTCCGGCGATGTGGATCGGCAAAAATGGAATGATGACTTTACTAATGAGTAGTTCGATAATATCGCGGAAGTCCATGGCGAGGTCGAGTGAGCGTTTGCTCTCGATCGCGGCGATCCCGATTCCGATGACGAACGCGAGAATGAGCGCCGTCATGACACCGAATACCGGTGGAATCTCAAACTCCATGAAACCTTTCAAGAGTGCTTCTTCTGGGTTTTCAGCTGATGCCGTGCTGCGTGCTAAGATCTGCGGGAATAGGTTGCTCGTCGCGAAGTAGGCGAGTGTACCGGCAACGATCGTCGATAAGTAAGCAATCGCGGCCGTCAAGCCGACTAGTTTCCCGGCGCCTTTTCCAAGTTCCCCGATACCTGGAATGATGAAGGCGAGAATGATGAGCGGGATGGCGAAGCCTAAGAATTGTCCGAAGACCGTGTTGAACGTGACGAACGTCCGTACAATCCAGTTCTGGCTTTCTGGTACGATGCTACCGACTAATATCCCGAAAGCGATAGCGATGATGATGCGGCCTAGAAGACCAATCCTTAATTTCAAATAAATCATCCTTTCTAAATGTTTGAATTGTTGCTATTTTCGCACATTTCCCTGCGTGTTGCCAGCCTATCTTCGAATTTTACTGAAGATTGACGTTTGACAACTTCTGAACAGGGTATCACAAAATGTTAGCGGGAAAAAGGAAGGGGTCTTCTCCTTTTCCTAATATACAAACGATGTTATGATTAATTTTGAACAGACGTAAAGGAGGGGTGACACGTGCAGGTACAACGAACAACGATTCACATTGCGGGGCAAGACTATACGATTGTTAGCGAGGAGTCAGCCGATCATGTGAGGGAAGTGGGCTTTCTCGTCGATAGTAAGATCCGCGAGATTCGTGAACAGTCCCCTCAGCTAGACGCTCGTCAGGCAGCGGTCCTCGCCGCCATCCAGATTGCGAGCGATCACGTCAAAACTAAACGAAATACGGGAGAATAAATCAATCCATGGTTACTTTACTTATACTGTTTTTCTTGTTTATCGGGATCATTAACGGCTTCCGCCGTGGAGCGATCCTCCAGCTCGGCCATTGGGTCGCGCTCATCATCAGTTTCTTTGTCGCCAACGCCTATTACCGGGATCTCGCCGAAGCGTTCAAGCTTTGGATTCCATATCCGTCACAACTTGACGGGACGTTACCGGGCGGTGTGCTCGACTTGAACTCACTGTCAGGCATCGAGATGATATTCTATAACGTTTTCTGGTTCGTCATCTTGTTCCTGATCACGAAGCTCGTCTTGCATCTCATCTTGTCGATGCTCGATTTCTTGACGGACTTGCCGATCTTGCGCCAATTGAAAGGCATCATCGGTGCCGTGCTCGGATTCTTCGAGTCATACGTCATCACGTTCTTCATCCTTTGGGTGATCGCGTTCGTCCCGATGGCGGGCGTCCAAAATGCGGTCGACAACTCGTCGCTCGCGACGTTCATCATCCAGGACACGCCATACCTATCTGACTGGTTCTCGAATAAGATGCTGTGACACGACAGGCCGGAATGCAAGCAAGCGCTTGTGTCTCGGTCTTTTCTGTATGAAAAAGGGGGAAATACGATGAATAAAGTTGAGGCGATGATGCTGTTAGAGAAAATCGCGCAATATATGGAGATCAAGGGTGAGAACCCGTTCAAAATCAACGCGTTTCGTAAAGCGGCGACGGCGCTCGAGAACACCGAGCTCGAACTCGACGACATCGATGATTTGACGACGATCTCAGGTATCGGTAAAGGAACGGCAGCTGTACTCGAGGAATGGCGCCAGACGGGACGGAGCGAGGTGCTCGAGTCGCTTCAAGAAGAGATTCCGTACGGCTTGATGAAGCTACTCAAAATTCAAGGGCTCGGCGGCAAGAAACTGGCTCAGCTAAGAGGGGTCGGCGTCGTCGACCTCGAGTCGCTCATCCGTGTATTGGAAGACGGCACGGCGTCAGAATTGCCGCGCTTCGGCACGAAGAGCGTCGAGAAGTTGCTCGCAGCAGCACGGAACTTGGAATCCCGTCCGGAACGCCTGTCGTACGCGATGATGCGCCCGGTCGTAGAAGAGATCAACACGGTGTTAGAAGGCGAGGCGCTCGTCCTCCGGCATTCGGTCGGGGGCAGTTTCCGCCGGGCCGAGGAGACGTGCAAAGACTTGGACTTCATCATCGCGACCGAGGAGCCTGTCGCTTTGCGCGACAAACTGCTCGCGCTCCCGTTCGTCAATGAAGTCATCGCAGCCGGTGAGACGAAAGTGTCGCTCGTCTTAGAGCGCGAGGA
Organism: Exiguobacterium sp. SH5S4; assembly: GCF_004337045.1. NCBI lineage: Bacteria > Bacillati > Bacillota > Bacilli > Caryophanales > Exiguobacterium > Exiguobacterium sp. SH5S4. Next base: position 74,029 of record NZ_SJUQ01000007.1, on the reverse strand, counting down.
GATGGTGTCGGTCGACTTCCGGATGGTCGAGCCCGGTGCTTTCGCCGCGACGCTCCACCACTTCACCGGCTCAAAAGACCATAACGTCCGCATGCGCCAACTCGCGAAAGCTAAGGGTGAGTCGATCTCCGAGTACGGGGTCGAGACCGCGGACGGCCTGTGGCAGCCGGAGACGGAAGCGGAGCTGTTCGAACGCTACGGCCTCCCGTTCATCCCGCCGGAGCTAAGAGAAGGCAAGCATGAGTTCGAGCACGACATCTCGAAGCTCGTCACGCTCGACGACATCAAGGCCGACGCGCATATGCACACGGTCTGGTCGGACGGGAAGCTGACGGTCGATGAGCTCGTCGCCGCGATGAAAGCGCGCGGTTACGAATGGATCGCCATCACCGACCACGGCAAGTACATGTCGTTCGTCAATGGGTTGACCGAGGAACGATTAGAAGCGCAAGGGGAAGAGATTCTTGCCGCGGCGAAAAAACACGATATGCACGTCTTGCGCGGTGTCGAGATGGACATCCGCCCAGACGGGACGCTCGACTACGAGCCTGAGTTTTTAGCGACGCTCGACTACGTCGTCGCCTCGATCCATTCCAAGATGGACCAAGGTGTCGACGAGATCATGGCGCGGCTCGAGAACGCCTGCCGTTCTCCTTACGTCAACGTCATCGCCCATCCGACCGGACGCTTGATCGGACGCCGTGACGGCTACCCGATCGACGAGGAGCGCTTGATCGCCCTCGCGAAAGAGACAGGGACGGCGCTCGAACTGAACGCCAACCCGAACCGTCTCGATTTGACCGCCTCGACGCTGAAGAAAGCGAAGGCGGCCGGTGTCAAACTGATGGTAAACACCGACACCCACCACCCTGATATGATGGAAGATATGGCACTCGGCGTCTTGCACGCAAGAAAAGCCTATCTCGAACCGTCAGACATTATTAACTGCCTCACGTTCGAAGAAGCGACAGCGTTCTTCGACGCGAAGCGACAGAAAGGAACATGCTAGATGGATCACGCGTTACGCGTATTAGAATATGAAAAGTTACGTCAACAGCTCGCCGTGCATGCGGCCAGCTCGCTCGGGAAAAACCGGGCGCTCAACATGCAGCCCGACTACTCGTACGACCGGGTACTCGCCAACTTGAACGTCACGCGCGAGGCGACCGAGGTCGTCCGGCTCCGGGACCGTTTGCCGCTCGGTGGACTCTCAGACGTCCGCGCCGAAGTGAAACGGGCCGCCATCGGCTCGGTGCTCTCGACGAGCGAACTGCTCGCCGTCGCCGCCGTCATGTACAGCGGCCGCCAAGTGAAGAACTTCTTTGAGAAGTTGCACGAGGACAACGAAGACATCCAAATTCCGCGCCTCGACGAATATGCCGAGCGTTTGACGAAGCTGATCGAGGTCGAGCAATCGATCCGTCACGCCATCGACGACCAGGGTACGGTCCAAGATTCGGCGAGCTCGCAACTGCGCGGTCTGCGGACGCAACTCCGCAGTTACGAAGGCAGTGTCCGCTCGCGGATCGACAACATCCTCCGCAACAACGCCAAGATGCTCTCAGACGCGATCGTCACGATCCGGAACGACCGCTTCGTCGTCCCGGTCAAGCAAGAGTATCGCCAAGCGTTCGGCGGGATCGTCCACGATCAGTCGGCGTCAGGGCAGACGCTCTTCATCGAGCCGCAAGCGATCGTCTCGATCAACAATGAGATCCAAGAAGTCCGCTTGAAAGAACGCTCGGAGATCGACCGCATCTTGACCGAACTGTCAAATCTCGTTGGTGGCGTAGCCGATTCGGTCGTCATAAATCTCGACGTATTAGCGGAACTCGACTTCGTGTTCGCGAAAGTCGCGTACGGACATCAACTGAAAGCGACGGAGCCAAAGTTGAACGACGCCCGCGAGATCAAACTGAAGCAGGCGCGTCATCCGTTCATCCCGCAAGACGAGGTCGTCCCGATCACGGTCGAGCTCGGGGAAGACTTCACGTCGCTCGTCATCACCGGACCTAACACGGGTGGTAAGACGGTCACGCTCAAGACGATCGGGTTACTGCAACTGATGGTCCAGTCAGGGCTCTATGTCCCGGCCGAGTTCGGTACAGAGCTCTCGGTGTTTGACGCCGTCTACGCCGACATCGGTGACGAGCAGTCGATCGAGCAGAGCTTGTCGACGTTCAGCTCGCACATGACGAACATCGTCAGCATGCTCGACAAGGTCGACTTCATGTCGCTCGTCCTATTCGATGAGCTCGGTGCCGGGACCGATCCGCAAGAAGGGGCCGCGCTCGCCATCGCGATTCTCGATGAAGTGAAGCGGCGTGGGGCCCGCGTCGCGGCGACGACCCACTATTCTGAGTTGAAGGCGTACGCCTATAACCGGGACGGTGTCGTCAACGCCTCGATGGAGTTCGATATCGAGTCGCTCAGCCCGACGTATCGTTTGTTGATCGGTGTGCCGGGACGCTCGAACGCGTTCGAGATCAGCCGACGCCTCGGTCTGTCCGAACAAGTGATCGATAAGGCGCGGAGCCACGTCGGCACCGACGCCGAGTCGGTCGAATCGATGATCAACGAGCTCGAGTCGGCGAAACAACGCGCCGAGCAGCTCGAGCAAGAATTGATCATCAAACGTCACGACTTCGAACAAGAGCAAGCGGCGTTCGAGGCGAAGATGAGTGAATTCGAGACCGAACGCGACGTGATGTACGGCGAGGCCGAGGCACGTGCCGAGAAGGCCGTCGAGAAAGCGAAGCGAGAAGCGAACGAAGTCATCGACCGGTTGAAGAAGCTACGCGCAGAAGGCATCGTCAAAGAGCACGAGATCATCGCCGCGAAGAAACAGCTCGAATCGGCGAAACCGACGCTCCAAGATAAAAAGATCCAAAAAGTGAAACAAAAAGCGCAGCAAAAACGTACGTTCAGTAAAGGCGAAGAAGTGAAAGTGACGACGTTCAACCAAAAAGGGTATATCGTGAACCAGATCAACGACAACGAGTACAACGTCCAAGTCGGGATCATGAAAGTGAACGTCAAAGCGGACGACCTTCAAAAAGTCGGACCATCGAAAGAACAAGGACTCCAGTCGAAAGGCAGCTCGCTGAAGCGCCAGAGCTCGACGAAGTCGGAGCTCGATCTTCGCGGTGTCCGGGTCGAAGAGGGACTCTCGCGCCTAGACAAATATATCGACGAGGCGCTCGTGTCCGGATACGACAACGTCCGCATCATCCACGGGCTCGGTACGGGCGCGATGCGACAAGCGACGCAAGAGTATTTGAAAGGACATCGTCACGTGAAGAGTCAGCGCCCGGGTGGTATGGGTGAAGGTGGACTCGGGGTCACGGTCGTCGAATTGAAGTGAGGGACGCATGATGATGGGGAACGTAACGTTTGGCGTGATGCTCGAATCGCTCGGCCTGTACACGATCGCCGGACTGATGATCGTCGTCGGGCTCGCCATCTTCGAGATGACGACGCCGTACAGTAACTGGCGCGAGGTTCAAAAAGGGAATATCGCCGTCGCGCTCGCGACCGGAGGCAAGGTCGTCGGCCTGGCCAACATCTTCCGTGTCGTCGAGAGCCATCACGAGCGGATGATCGACGTGTTGGTCGGGGGGAGCTTCGGCTTCTTCTTACTGCTCGTCACGTATTGGTTGTTTGAATTTTTGACGCCGTCGCTCAAAGTGAACGAGGAGATCGGGAAAGGCAATATCGCGGTCGGCTTGCTCGCGTTCATGCTCTCAATCGGGGTCTCGCTCGTCGTCGGCGCGGCGTTGGTGAGGTGAAGACATGGTATACGAACGATTGGCAAAGATTCTCTTTATCGGGGCCGGACTGTTTTTAGTGGCAGCGGTGCTATGGTTTGTCTTTTATTGAGTGAATAAACGGGAGAAGAGCGCTTCGGTGCTCTTTTTTTCGTACTATTGATTTGGGAATAAAGTAGGTGTACAAGGGAATGATATAGAGATAGGATGTAACGAATTTAGGATAAAGAGGTGTGGCCATTGTCGAACGGAGTAAATTTTTTTGAGTTGTTAGTGACGAATGCTGTAAAGTTACCGGGTGTAAAAGTCAATCGTGCAGAATTTTTAGTGAAAAGCTTCAGTAATAAAGTGAATTCGCCCCAGTTAACCGAAATTTTTGAACGAGGACCGATTCAAGCAAACGTTTCTCAAGAAATGGTCAGACGGGTCGCGAAGAAAATTGTCATGGATCGGACCTTTAAAAGTACGTCCGCTTCGTTTGTAGCCGGGGTGCCGGGTGGGATTGCGATGGCGGCGACGGTACCAGCCGACACTGCTCAATTTTTTGGAGTGGCGCTCCGCTTGGCGCAAGAAATCGGCTATTTGTACGGGTACGAGGATTTTTGGGATGGAGATCAACTAGATGTTGAGCGAGTGAGCGGTGATTTGATTTTATTTTTAGGCGTGATGTTTGGAGTCGGAGGAGCGACGGCGACAATCAAAGTGTTATCGTCGGAGCTATCAAAGCAGGCGTTAACGAAAATTCCAAATAAAGCGTTAACGAAAACGATTTACTACCCGATTTTAAAAAAAATGGGGGGATATGTCGGGGTGAAGCTCACGAAAAAAACGTTCGCACAAAGTGTTTCCAAGATTATTCCGATTGCGGGTGGGGTCATTTCGGGGTGGATTACCTATTCATCTATGACTCAAATGGGACACAGATTAGTGAATGCGCTTGAAGATAACATCGACGTTTCTTACGATGAGTTCGTCACGAGCTTTGAAGAAATGAAGCGAGAAAACCCTGATATCGTTGATGTGGATTTTCTCGTGTTAGAAGGTCGAGTGTAAGCCGATCAAACTTCGAAAGGGTCATGCCTGAATGTCGTGCATGAAGCACTCCAAGCAAAATAGGGTTTAGGAAAAACGACGTTTGTAGATGTCGCTTTTTTTAGTTGAACGTATGGATACTATGTAGAATGGTTTTGAATATTCGTTTTGGTGACGGAGGAGAAACGCTCGGAATAGGGAAAAGAGTTAGGAGGGATATGGCGCAACCATGAATGAAAAGAAGGAGTGAGGACGATGAAACAGTTCGAGATCGAGTTCCACATGATCAATGATGAGGTGTTGACGCAAGTCGTCGAGGCAGATAGTCGCTATGCGGCACTTGAAGCCATCTATCAGTCGTTCCGGCATGCTTCGGACGGCTTCGTCCAGTTCGAGGATGAATGGATCATTTTCCTTGATCATGTCGTGTATGTGAAGGCGTTTGAGATTGTGGAGTAGGAGGCAGCTATGGTGAAACATAATAAGTTGGTCCGAGACCGTGTACCTGAACTGATCCGTGCGGACGGAAAACGAGTCATCGTCAAACAGTTGAATCAAGCCGAGCACTTTGAACAGGCACGCCTGAAGCTATATGAAGAACTGAAAGAGTATGAAGAGACGAATATCGATGAGGAATGTCTTGAAGAGCTAGCGGATATTCTTGAGCTCGCTTATGAGCTCGGTAAAATGCATGGGGCTTCGTTTGAAGAGATGAATACGATTCGTGCAGAGAAGCGGGAGCGGAAGGGTGGATTTGAGAAGGGGTTATTTTTGGAGGAAGTTTTAGAATGAAAAAGCGACAGCCTGCAAACTGTTAATGAGTTTGCAGGCTGTATTTTAATTAAATGGTAGTTCCTTAACTAAATCTTCAGTGTGAAACTCTCGATCCTCATATTCATTCATCAAATCAAGATATACGTTTTGAGCAGTTTCAGGATCGGTCAAAAATACCTCTAGCTTTTTGTAAAGCATATCTAGCCCACCAGCTGCATATTCTTCAATGATTTCAAAGTTATCAAGAGGAGCGTCTTCTGCGTCGTCATCTGAATCGTGATCCACTGTAAAGCTTTCAAATGCGTTTTCTAAATGCATAATCAATTTCATGAATTGTAAATCTTGCTCCGAAAAAATTCCTAGCAAAATTTCCGGACCGGCTTTAATTTTCTTTCTACGCTCGTTACTATAGCCAAACAATAACGCTGCCATAAATGTGTCTTTGTATGTCTCAAACAATTGAGCATCTTCTCTTAACGCCGTGTACATATGATCTTGTGTGCTATCACGACGAACTGATCGCTTTGCCATTACATTACCTCCGCAATTTCAGTATATTCTCCTGAAACTTCATTCGTGTGATTAAGAAGTTTATAAGATTTACCTACCCGGTGATTAATCGCTTCGTCTACTTCGCCACGCCATTGCGATGTAGATACGATTACGACTACTTGATCAGATAATTTAGGAAGGCTGGTAGCTACCCGAGAACGATGGTCGGCATCAAGTGCTCCAAACGGAGAATCCATGACGAGAGGGAAGATGTTTCCGAGCTTTAGATCTTCGTCTAAAGCATGACCTTTTTCTTTATCTTTATATTCCCGCGTTAAATCTACAATAGCTCCAATAAAAGCCAAGCTTGTGATTTGAGATTCTCCTTGGGACAGTCCGATATTTCCCCCATTCACATCAGAAACAAGCAACTCGTAATTATCTGTCAACGCAATCGGATAATCTTTTCTCAACAACTGCGAATAGGTTAACTTAATTTTCTCTTCTAATTCAGATTTAACTTGAGATTCTCTTAATTTTAATAGACCGACCAAAGTATCTTTTACTTTAATTGCAGACTCTAGAGCGAGTTGAAGTTTAAGTTGTCGCTCTTCGGCCTTTGTTAATTTACTTACTTCTTTATTCAAAAGCTCTTCTTCTTTTGAGAGTTCATCAATGGAGCGGATTAAATCGTCAATCTTTGTCTCAGCTTTAACAATGGCAGTTCGAACTGCTGACTCTTTTTCAATTAAGTTACTAGAGTTTTCGATATTGCGTGAGCTCGTTTTCATCCGCTCTTCAATTTCTCGTAATTCTTCTTCAAATGTTCTAAGTTCTTCTCGTAATTCCTCACGCTCGCTAAGCAATCGTCTAATTTCTGCGTAAAAATGTGTTCTAGCAACTTCCCAACCGCTTAACTGGAAATATAGATGATCCATTTCGTTTTTTGATGTTGATAAATCCAACACTTCATTTTGTACTTTTTCTAAAGTTGAAATGGAGGCTGCTTCGAGTTCATGTCCACAAAGGCATGTCCCGCTTGAAATTAAGGATGGAATTAGCTCAGGATGAATCAACTTTTCAATTGTATCTCGCTGATCAGTCTGAGCAATCCGTTGGAATCTCTTGATTGGTAACTTCGAGAAAGCGAGATAACCAGAACTTGACAACTGATTTCTTAATTCTTTTAGCTTTTCATCAAATGCATTCTTCGTATAAGTGATGGATTCAACCAAGTGGTCCCGAGTTGTTTGAAAAGTTCTAGTCTCCTCTCCGTTTCGAAGCGCATTCTCGATGCTTTTTAATTCGTTTTGAGCGGCCGACAGTTCTTGTTTTGTTTCAGTTAACTGATGTTTCTTTCTGACTTTGTCTTCTTCAAGTTGGTTAATTCGTAAGTATTTATCGCTCAATTCACTTTTTACGTTTTTCGATACTTCATCACGTAATTTCACGATAGTTTTACTTAAATGCTCAATTGAATTATCAAATAGTTCTAATCCCATCATTCGTTTGATGGAGTCTCGAATTTCAGAATAAGCCTCTTTCTTTCCTAGGTGGTCCATTCGCTCTCCGTCGAAGAAAAAGAACGTATGGAGTTTGTAAGGTAAAATCCGATTGACTTCATAAGCGAGGTCTCTAATTTTTGTTGATTGATTCGTAATGATATTACGCTTCGTGAGTTCAACTTTTTGATTCACAGTTTTATTTTTTGGGAGATTAAGTATGTTTGTCTCGACATCATATTTTGCATGTAGAAGCCGTCGAAGGTCATATTCGTAGTCGTTGTGTTCGAATCTGATTCGAACCGATGTACTTAAATCTTCTTGATTATTTGTACTTTCATGAATAGCTTTGTTATTAAAAATGGACTCGGGGTTCGGTAATTTGAGTTCTCGGCCATAAAATCCCCAAATTAATGCGGTCAATAGAGCCGTTTTACCACTACCATTTTCTCCATGGATGACAGTAACATTTTTGCCTGATCCGTGAGCAAATTCAATTTCATTCTGGCCATAATACTGACGAAAATTTTCAATGACTATTTGCTTAAGAATCATGTCAGATGTACTCCTTTTTAATGAGTTTTGAGAATTCGTCGGGTAATTGGGCAGCAGTAAAAGATCCTTCTTTGTCTAAATAGTCTTTTTCTAATCGAATAATGTTTTGAAGAATTTGTTGTTCTGTTTCTGTTAGATTGTTTAATAAGGCATATACATCCTGTTCATTGGATGATTGGTTCGGATTCATCGAATTCACCTCATGATTCATTATAGGTCGACTAAATTAAATGCTTCTTTAATTGGAGTTAAGACACGAAGTGCTTGATAATGGTTTTCAGATATTGATGCAAATTCATTAACTCGTTTAAGTTCATTCATTAAAAGTCGTCTTTCAATATTAAACTCTTTGTCAGTGAGTAAGTCGATTTCTGACAAGGGACGAGGAATCACGATGTAATCATGGATATAAGCATACTCTTTTCCTGGATGCTTTCTTAAAATCCGTCCTCGCCGTTGAATGAACTCTTTAGGGTTAGTCGTACTAGCTAAAATATAAGCGGTCTCAGCAGAAGGGACGTCTACGCCTTCATCTAAACAACGAATTGCAACAAGAGCCTGAATGCTATTCTCTGAGAAATCTTTTAGCAGCATCTGTCGAAGTTCTTTTGTTTCAGTTGAGGTAAACGTTTTTGCTGTTATTCTCAAATCTTCGTTTAGAAATTGAGCAATGTGATCAACATGTCTTTGATCTTCTTTTGAATGATCGCCACAATACACGATTGTATTGGAAAGTTTTTTTTGAGTACTAAGTTGCTCTTTTAAAAGTATATCTTTTTGTTGTGCCGCATTAATTAAGCGAGCTCTTTTAATCAATAACATTTCCAACATTCCAGTGTCACTTCCAGAAGCTTCAATAGATTGATTGTCGGAAAGGTTAACTAGTTTTGAAATTTTATTTGTAAGTTCGTGATAAATTTCAAGCTCTTCTTCAGTGAGCGATACTAAGTGAGGATAATAATAATACTTCGTCAAAAATCCTTTTTTAATGGCTTCTTCCAAAGTAAACTTATATATTGATCCACCAAAATAATTTAACAATTGTTCGGTTCCGACTTCATCATGATGTCGAATTGGAGTAGCACTTAGCGCTAATCGGTTCTTAAATTGTCCGGGAAGAGATTTTAATGACTGTCCCGTGCCTAAGTTGTGTGCCTCGTCAGCCACAATCATACCGTTATCAGAAATTCGGTTGAGCTGAGCTTGAAAATGAGCATTTTTAAACGTGCTATTGGTAGTGATGACGCACATGAAATTTCTTATCTTGAAATTATATTGAGTAATTTTTCCGGCAAGGGTAGCGCTCCATTGGGATTTTGAACCATAGCATAAGATTGGATCCATTCCAAATGATTTGGCATCTTTTGCCCACTGATCGACTAAATGCTGATAAGGACATAGAATAATAACCGCAAGACGCCCGTTTTCTTTAAACCGTTCTGTGATAGCTGTAAGGGCCGTGAGTGTTTTTCCAGTACCAGTAGCCATTTCTAATAATCCTTGATAGTTATTTCTTTTCCACTTTGAAATCGCCTCTAGTTGATAATCTCGAGGTGTGAACCAACTAGGTAAAGAAGGAAATTGAATTGTTGAATCCATTTTATAGCTCCTTTATCATAGATAGAAGTAGGTAAAACCTACCATATACTCTTATTATAGATATAATAAAGAATATAGTTAATAAAAAAGTTGTTAAGGTTGATTGAAAGGAATGAATGACATGGAATATTTTTTCTCATTTCTAAAACCCATTAATCCTAAGGCAGAGGAACTTGGACAAATTGTTCAAGATAAATATTATGCCGATCCTGAAAGTGCATTATTGAATTCTAGGAAAATGATTGAAGTAATCGTGAATGGCTGGTTAGAGGTCAGTGGGCTTCAGAATACATATAATTTAAACGACAACATAAGAGTTCTTCTGACTGAAGAAATTATTGATCGTTTAATTGCAACTGATCTTCACTATGTACGAAAAAATGGTAATAATGCGGCACATGAATTATTCACAAAAGAAGCGCATGAAATTTTACCTAAGATTTGGTCAAGTTTATATAATATCGTAGAATCGTATGTTCTAAGTTATGAGAATCCACCTATAGTACCAAAATATGCGCCACCTACTCCACCAACAGCAAAAAGTGATGGAGTAAGCCATGACGATATTCTGAAGATTGTAGAAGAGCAGCTTAAAGCTAAACTTCAAGCGTTAGAGAGCAGTAAGAAAACTGTAGATGTAAATCCTACTGTAACTACTGACTCACAAGAGGAAAAAAATAGACTGCATGATTTTGTACCTCAGATTGAGAACAGCAATGAGAGCTACTTGTATAATCTTTTATCAAGATTAAATGAGTCTTCAAAAGAAGCGGTTGAAAGTGCGGAACTCCCACTAAGTTCTCTTAAGCAGTATTTACATGTTGAACGGCCAATTGAGAAAAAATTGGTTCAGCTTCTTCGACAATCTGAACAAAAACGGTTAACGCTACTAATTGGAAGTGTAGGAGATGGGAAGTCCCATATTCTATCGCATCTTCAGTCTGCAGATCCTGAGTTGATGAACCGATACAAAAATAAAATTTGGAACGATGCGACTGAAAGCCTTTCTCCTCATAAAACAGCAATGGAAACATTGTTCGAAAAACTTATTCCGTTTTCAGATCAATTATTGACTGAAGGATCAGATGAATTTGTTTTAGCAATTAACCTTGGTGTATTGCACAAGTTTTTATATGACTTCGTAGACTCTTTTGATAGCGGGTATACTTTCACCTCGCTAATTGGTTACATTGAGCAATCGGGAATCTTTGAAAACGAAATTTCGGCAGCCTCACAGCATGAGTATTTTTCAATGGTCAGCTTCTCTGATTATCCAATGTATGAGCTCACGAAAAGTGGGGTAGAGTCAGAGTTTTTAATGAAAATCTTATCTAAAATGTTTGATCAAACCAGAGATAATCCATTTTATTTGGCATATTTAGAAGATGCGAAGCAGGGAATCGATTCAATTGTCCATCGAAACTTTTTGCTCATGACCAACATAAACGTGCGACGTAACTTTGTGAATTTAATTGCCCGCTCCCTCTTAAAGGAAAAAGCAGTTTTATCAATGCGTCAATTTTTCAATTTGATTTATGAGGTCATGGTTCCAGGAAATTGGTCAAACATCAGTAAGCAGAAAATCGTACTTGAGACGTTACTCATGCATGGTCTCCACCAAAAGATATTTACGAGTCAAAATGATTCTCCAATTTCGGTCATGTTAAGGAACGAAGACCCAATCGCTTATCGTTCTGAAGAAATTGACCAAATCATTCTTCAAATCAATCTCGAATCTGACGTTAGCGGATTTGTTTCTAGGTTTGACGAATCGACAAGACAGACATATCAACTTGATTTGTTGGACCGCGAACTCGTTACTGAGCATACGCAATCTTTATTGCGCTTGCTTTATTTATCCAATCCTCGAGAAATGAATATTTCTCAAACAACAGTTGAGTCATTTTCAAAATATTTGTATGCCTACTACACAGGACAAAGATATGAACTCAAAACACTTTATGAGAAATTTGAAAATGCGCTCATGTTATGGTTTGGCTTTAAAAAAGATCAAAAAAAATATTTGTTTGACACGAGTGCAAAAGTTTCAAAGCGTTATCGCATTGCTAAACCAGTTAGCTTTACGCTAGATCCGATTAGTATGTCAGTGAAGAATGAAGAACAAGTCGTTCAGTTCCGTAACTCTTTGTTTATTCAATTTGCTGTCGGTGAGAGTAAACAAAGAATTAAACTTGAAATCGATTATAAGATGTTCAGTTTGATTACAAAAATCGATCAAGGTTATCAACCGTCTAAAATTGATTTTGATGATGCGATTCGATTCAGTGAGTTTGCTAATGCTATCCGCACATATAACTCTAACAATGAAGAAGTGTTGATTTATATTATTCAAACTGGAGAAACATTCGTCTTAAAACAAGAATTAGACCCATTTAGCAGTGAAGAGAAAATTGTATTTAGCAAATTGTAAGTTCTGAAAGCAGGTGTAAATGATGAGATTATTACCAGAAAAAATATTTGATGAGAAACAAGTGATTGTTCTAGACAAAGATCGAAAAAAAATCGCGAAACGTCAAACGTCAAATTTTTATCAAGTGCTCCCTTTTACAACGGGAAAGAGTGACTCGATTAAGAATGCTCTGTCAGACTGGGAAAAAGAAGTCGGAGCTTACTCTAGAAGACTTCTTAATCAAGATTTGTCAGCCAAGTCATTTAATACGGATCATCTTTTAGAAGGAGTCTTGGAGCGAGTCGAGAGCTTACCTGAACATGAAGATGAAATTCACACTTTTTTCAGTGAATTGCTTCTTCAGAGAGATGGGGGGTTAAACGTTACTCATCCAAGTATGTTCATGTACATCCAAGGGAATCCTGCCACAAAGAAAAAATTAGGTACATTTTTAGCAGATTTGACGTACCGTGCTTTGGATGAAGAACAAATCGAAAAGATTAGACAAATTTTTAAAGCTGGTCAGAATGAGACGCTATTAGACAAAATGATTGTGAATTTACTCCCTAATCTTACTGCTAAAGAGTATAAAGTTGAACATGAACTTTATTCTTCATTACCAATTAAGTTATTAGGCGAGGACTTAATTTACTTGGCAGAGCATCCTCAATACTTCTTGAAAGAGATTAATCACTTACTTAAGTACTACTTGCACTATGTTGTTTCTCAGACAACCATTAAAATCAACAATTTTGAAACTTCTAATTGGTATCATCCATCTAAATTATTTTATACAATTCATCATGAAACGACTGTTACCTCAAGACGTAAGACGATGAACTCGGGTATGGGACTATTAACGAGCGCTAGCGAAAATTTATTTGTTCATGAATTGACTATGGCACAGTTGAGTTGTAACTCTCATAACCAATCATTAGAAGAAGAAAAGTCTAAAATCATGACGTATGATGAAATTCATCAGTATTTCGAATCACTTAATGAGGCCGATCAACTTCAATTTTTAGAAGATATTGATATGCAAAGTGAACGAATACTCCAATATGCCGGCTTAGAAACTCAAGTGAAGAAAAGTCAGACTTTCAATGAGTCAGTCAAACAACTGTTCAATACGATGAAAATCACGACTCCAAAAGAGGCACAGTCACGATATGGCGATCATGTAAAAAACATTGCGAAATCACACTTTACGAAACGAAGAGGACGTTTAGGCTACGTACTATCTTTGAATCAAGAAATGTTGATTCTGATGTGTGCTGTCAGTTGTAAAAATGACCGAATTACGTTTGTAGAACTATTAGAGCGTTTAAGTCAACGAGGAATCAATTTTGATAACGAATCAACAACAGCACTATTACTGTTGTTAGAAAAAATAAATGTCATCGATAAGAAGAGCGATAGTGGGGAGGCACAGTATGTCAAACCAATTTTATGAGTACGTCACTAAAAAAATAAACGGTCATTTTTTAGTAAACACTCCGAAACCTGGCGACAAATACTACTTGCAGCTAGAAGAGGAAAGTCACGTTAAATATTTAAAAGACTATCTCGAACAAGAAACAAACGATCAAGTCAAAACGTTCGAGTATAAGCTGAACGGAGTTACTGAGTACCGCACGATTATGATTGATTACGGTACAAGTGAGTTGATTATTGCTACTCAAATTGACGGTGTTCAACCTGATTTCTTCGTTAAACTTCGTAACTTAGTAAGCGAGCAAGAAGGAGAAGGCGTCAATCGCTCTCTGCTCGTCATTTACCACGGGCAACTAGACAGTATTGATGGTGGGGGTGCTAATCTTCAGAAGGAAGGTATGCCACTTAATCCTCAAAAAATTCTAGAAGAACTTAAGTACGAATTAAAGCAAATGTTCGAAAATAAAGGTGCATTGGTCGAAGTAATTGATTTTCACTTAAGAGAAATTGAAGAAGAGTTCAGCTCATTTAAAGGTGTTTCATTCTTCGATTTTGAAGAAATATTATCCCTTATGCAAAAGTCAGAACTCTCAAAATTAGATTTTCTAGCGTTACGTTTCTTCCACGATCAAGAGCTCGAATCGTTTGTGCAAACGTCTTCGAAAAAAGAAATACGAGAAAGATTGCGTGAAAACCGAGAATTATTTGAATTTGTTCAAGAGAGCCATTTTAACGAAACTACTGAGACACAATTACCTAAGAAATTTAATGAACAAGGTGTTAACAAACTCAAACATGACCATTGGAATGAACTCACATTACAAGAAGTCATCAAGCTAAAGGCCGAAAAGAACAATAAAATGTTTGAGATTGATGAAATATCAATCGTTAATGAACATTCTTCGGTAGTTGTTTGGGATCGACCTCATAAAACAACTAAAACAGGTAAGCGTACGCGCTATATTGCGATTTTCAACCCGACTCATGAACAAGAGATCAAACTGCGAGCTAAGTATGTGATTGAGGGTAAAGGTGTTCGGAAGAGTTTAGAAGAATCGCAAGTGACAATTGATTATTGTAATCCTGCACTTGAAGTGACTCCTAGCGTGAAGACGAATAATCTATATTTGACACTCGCTTTTATACAAACTCATAACGCTGCACAATGCACGGTAAAATACAAAGTGAAGAATGAGAACACACTTTATTCAGAATTAAATATTATGGTGTTCCCATTTTCGAGCGATGTCTTTAAAGACTATGCTGGTACTTATGAAGTGAAGCGACTGAAAGGGAACGATGTCGAATATTTGATTTTAGGTAACAAAGAAGGTGAACTGCGTTTAGGAGATGGCTCACAAACTCCGATTTACCAAGAACAATCACTTTTAAAAGTAGATGAAGAACCTCACGTAACGTATCATTTTGATCAGGACTTGTTTGAAGAGGATCAGTTTTTACAGCTAAGCGTTGCAGAATCTCATCCAATAAATATCAAACTTAGTGTTGACGCATCAAAACCTCATCCAATCTCGAATATTAGATTATATAAAGAGAAACGCGAGAAGCGTTCGTCAATCGTCCTTGGTTCAGATGGAAAACTGATTTTAAAGAACCAAATTTACTACCCACAAAACGAATATAAAGACTATTTAGAGTATGAAATGGAATGGCTCAATAATAGTATGCAAACAGCTGTCCTGTCTTCCGGCGTCGTCAGCCCTGTCGATTTGGAGTTCGGCGCCTATTATGAATTAAGAGAAGCATACAATCTATTCCTGAACTACTTTAAGATCAAACAAACTGTCCCGATGCTGGCTTATTGGGATGATGAATATAAGCGAGTCGCTTTGGATTATGTTCAAGCTTATGTGAAAGCAATTGAATCGATTCCAGAAGCGGATCGGTTGTTTGAAGTCGGGCACTCGATTTTAAAATTAGGTGTTTTGTTTAACAAAAAAGAAGAAGTCGTCTACTTTACTCCATTCCACCCGGTTAACGTTGCGTTTCAATTAGAATTGAACAATCAACTAGGAGAAGAAGAAGTATCAGAAAGTGTGCTTAAACGCTTACGTGCTGATGCACTCGCTCCGTACCTCTGGTTTGAAGGTAAGGCATATAAAGCAGAATCCCAGTCAAATCTGCCAGAGTGGATGGTTTATCGAGTAAAAGAAGAAGTTGTCGTGGCTGAGGCGGACCGCTTTTTATCAGAAGTGGTCAAAGAAAAGTTAAATCAGTTTGTCGACCATTTCACCTCACTCTTTTATCAGACAAACCAAGTCGTTAGGGCTCCGCTATATCTGAACGTGATTGAAATTCGAAACGATGAGATGGTATTAAAAGGTGTCGTTGAATGGATTTTCCGTCAACTCAAAGATAGCTACGAAAAGAATAAGGATGAAGTGATTCCTGTCGAAGTAAAACTTTACTGTGATTCTGGTCGATATCGAAGTGCTTTCGATCAATTTGCTGCCAAAGATTTTATGGAGGACGACTGGGAACAGTTTGAATATCTTTACTCGCTAATCCCTAAAAACTTTATTCTCTCACCGCAAGAAGTGGCAGAGAAGATTCAATCGCTCATCAATCATTATCACATTCAAAATGAGCACTTTAATGATTTTGACTATGCTCACATCAGTTTCTATAAGATGAGCGGTGAGGAACAAGTCATTACAGATAAAATGGAGTACATTAAGAGCGGTAATGCGATGAACGGTTTATATTCAACGCTCGCACCGACGATCAAAGATGGACAATTTAGTATGGGATTTGGGCTTCGCGGCTATGCGATTGAAGAAGATGATTTGCTCTTACGTTGTGCTAAATCATTTAATGAATTAAACGTTCATATGAAAGACAACGGCAGTAGTTCCTTCGCACACGGTCTTACGGCATTAGCTAGTATTACAGCCGCGAGAGATGGCTACAAGTTACAAAGTATCTATGAAAGTTCTCACTGGGTCACATTAATTGAACCGACAGTCGATCTAGGATACTTTTCATCTAAACAAGGAAATCCAGATAATGAATTGATCATCATTCATTATAATGACCAATCTTCTTCTTATCGGTATGATGCAATCACAGTTACGAAAAAAACAGAACAATATCAAGCGGTGATTAAAGATTATTTGAATCATGAAAAACCGGACTTGAATACAGATGAGAGTATCAAAGAAATCATCCAAACGTTCAACGTCATCAACGGTGAATGGTTACTATCTATGATTCAACAAGGTTTAAGTAATGAGACGGCTCGTAACGTTCATAAGAGTCGAGAAAAATTCAGTTTGTTGGCCGCTGTGAAATATTCGTTGGCCATGTTCACAACCGACGACATTACATGGGTTCCAATTTCCTTAGAAGAAATTTTACGAGTGGCAAAAGCAATTGGCTTAAACCATGCCAGTTCACCGTTCACCGTAAAAGCGTTAGGGAAATCAGGTAGCTATTCAGATGACTTGCTGTTGATTGGAGTTCAAGAAGTTGAAGGAAAATTAAAAATGCATTTCTATCCGATTGAAGTCAAAATCGGTAGAAATCTGAACAACGTGTTAGATAAAGCTCGAAATCAAGTCGTACGAACAAAGTCACTCTTTGACTACGAATTGGGTGTTGGAGAGACAAAAACCACGTTCTCGCAACAATATTATCGAATGTTTTTTGCTCATCTATTCTTAGCGAATGCGAAAAAGCTATTCGAAGGAAACTTGTGGAGCGAAAAAGATGACAATTACGACTTTGAAAACGAACGTCTTTCCGTTGTAGAGAAGCTGATGAAAGGCGATTATGAAATTTCGAATGAATTAACGGATTACTTCAACAAGGGCGTAGTCGTATCGTTTAAGACCGAAGAAACGATTTCGTCAGTAGAACGAGTCGAAGATGACATCCTGTTGCTTAACCTACCAGAACAATATGGAATTAGTGGCGGATCATATTCGATCGAAGAGATCCGGCAATCAATCATCGATGGGAAAAAAGATATCCCTAGAGAAGAAATGCTTCAGAAATTCAAAATTAATAAAATTTGAATTTGAAAGACCGGCTCAACTAAAAATGAGCCGGTCTTTTTTCTGTGTGATCTTCTTAAAGTTCTTTAAAAATATCTAGATCTTTTGAATCGATACTTGAAGATAAAGAGAATCGAATCGACGATCGCACTTCGTCCAATGTTAAACCGATTGCTTGTAATACATGACTCGGCTTACTTGAACTGCATGCTGACCCAGTGGAAACGGCCATGACAGGAGCCAATTGTTTCACGAGTACCTCATTGTTAATCCCAATGAATTGAACATTCACAATACCAGGTATTTTATCAGTATGGTCACTGTTGAAGCGAATATTCGATCCGAATTTTTGGGATAAAAGTTGAACCAATTGGTGTTCAAGTTTTTGCAATTTCTGAATGTTCTTAGACAAGGATGCCTGATGCATTTCAGCGGCTTTCCCCATCCCTACGATTAAAGGAACAGCTAACGTTCCGCCGCGCACGCCTTGTTCTTGGCCTCCACCGTGTATTAATGGTGTCAACTTTCTTGGAATGCCATCTTCATCTTTTTGCACATAAGCGACGCCGACACCTTTTGGACCGTTGAATTTATGCGCCGAAGCAGATAGGAAATGAACGTTCGTCAGTTCTGACAGGTTGATTTTCATCTTTCCGACGACATGTGTCGCATCCGTATGGAAGAGCGCGCCATACTGGGCAGACAGTTCAGAAGCTTTCTGAATGTCATTCAAAGACCCTAACTCATTATTTCCCCAGATGATTGAGACAAGTGAGGTAGGACGGCTCTTTAGCAGAGATTCCAATTCAGAGAAGTCAATTCTCCCGAACTGGTCAACTGACAGGTACTCCACATGGACATTTAGCTGTTCACTCAAATATTTTGCGATTTCTAAGTTAGATGAATGTTCGGCTACCGTAGTAATCACTTGATGATCCGGTAGGTAAGAACTCACACTCTTTAAAATCCAATTATTACTTTCAGTAGCTCCTGAAGTGAAATACAGCTCCAAAGAAGAACAGTTAAAGAATTTGCTTAACTGTTCTCGAGCCTGCTCGACGGCATTTTTAGAGTTCTCAGCGAGTGAGTAGTACTTGCTAGAAGGGTTCCCAAACTCTTCAAGAAAGTAGGGGAGCATCGCGTCAAGTACTTCAGGATAAACCGGGGTCGTCGAGCTGTTGTCTAGGTATAGCATGTCATCCCTCCTGTAGAGCCAATAACTCTCTTAAGAATTGATTCGTACTTCTAGAGAATTGAAAGAGTTGATAAAGCTCTTCGGCACCTCTAGAAATATGTGCGTTAAAGTAGTCGGGGAAATATTGCTCTTCCTCAATGTGTTGTTTCGCATGTTGGAGAATCATCATTTTGAACATCTCGTCGTGCTCTCCAGTTAATGTCGCACGATTGATTTCAAAATTTGAAATCGCTCGACCTTTAATACTTGCAGGAGCCAGCTTGTTCTTCAACGAAATGCCAACGGCAAAACGGGCCAATATATTTGGCGTGATATGAGTCGAGTTCGAAATCTCTTTAAAATAGAGATGGGTTTGCTCGGTTAATTTAAGACGGTAATTCATTAGTTTTCACCTGCGCGTTTTCAAATTCAAAATACGATGGAATGACTTGAGTTTCTGAGTGCTCATTATCAAATTGGAGACTGTACTCTCTAGAAATAAACGGTTTAAGTACATCGTAGTAATCCTTACTAATTTCTGAGTCTGTAGACAACACTAAGACCTGTTCACCAAAGTTAGGAAGCAAGTTTTGAAGAATGTTATAACGATGATCTCGGTCCAACCGACCTAACAATGTATCGAAAATAAATGGCATTTGGTTCTCGGAAACTTTGAAGATTGCCCAAATCAATGAAAGCAATAGGATTTGCTTCTCACCAGAAGATAAAGTTGCCACAGAGATACGCGACTGATCTTTAGATCGTAAAGTCAGTGAAAAATCTTCAGGCAAGATAGATAGCTTCTCAATATAATCCTCTTTTCGCATCAATGTTTTTAACATACGTAATGCATTCTCTTCAACATTGCGAATTACTTTGTAGCGTTGTTGAAGTCTGAAGTCTTCCAGTAGAGCTAAAGTGAGATTTGCATTTTGAGAAAGTAAGCTGGATTTTGAAGTGATTTTATCAATTTCTTGCTTCAGGAGTGCATTCTCTTCTACTAGACTTGAATAGCGAGAATGAAGTTCCTCTTCAGCATGGATGATGTTTTCAAAACGCTCTTTCAAGTGAAGGTGATTCACTTTTAATCGGTTCAACTCTTCAAATTGTTTTTCGAAATCGGCATGATTCTCTTCTCGGATGATCAGTTTTCTACGTAGGGTTTTCAGGGCCTCGATAATTTCATCATCTCTATCGATGTTCGACAATAGCTCTGAAGAAGAGTGCGAGTTAACAAGCGAGAGCATATTCTCCACTTTTGCCTTCGAACTGAATGAAGCATCATGAATGATTTCTGTTGCAGGAACCGCATTTTTCAAAGCAGAATTAAATTCAGTTTTCAACAACTCGTGTTGAACGGTACCACCCAAATTACGCGATACTTTTTTATAGAACTCATCGGTGAAGACTTTCTCTAAATCTTCTACGCTTCGAACCAATAATTCTGATTCCACTTGCTCTGCGGCTTGCTTAAGTAAGTCGTGATTAAGTGTGAAGGCATAGTACTCACTAAAGAAGTCTGAAGTAGACTGCTTTAAGTTTTGACGTTCATGTTCAAGCCTTCTAATGTCATCTTTTAACTGTGTTTCTTCTTCTTTACTAATCACGTCATGGGCACGTAGTGTTTCAGAGAATGAGGCAATCTCGGCTTCACTTGCTTCGGTTTGCTGAAGAGCTTGTGTTTTTTCAATCTGGATTTTTTGAAGTTTTTGTTCAGCTTCAATCAAGTCATTTTTAATTTCATCCAGACGTTTGGATTTATCTTTACTTAGTTTCGTTTTTGCTTCATCGCGAATTAGCGTTTCGATGGTCTCAGTTAGTAAATCAGGAATCTCCAATTTAAAGGCACTCTTCATTAAATCATCGAGATACTCCGAAAGTTTTCCTTCATTAATGATTTGGTTAATCGTTTCTCCATCAAATAATGAGACGTTGAAGAGATACAATGGGGTCCGTTCCAGAAACAATGAATAGACCTGACTCTTGTCTTTTTCTGCTAACGGGAGCGTACCTCCGTCTCTATAAATATTGAAATATTCTTTAATCGTCTTAGCATCAATTCCCCAAGAACGTTCAAAGAGATAGCGTGTAGTCGTATGATTTGTTGTCGTAGTGAACGTGATTTGGATTTTTGAAATCACCTTTTTAACGTTGTACCATTCGCGCTGATCACGGATTTCGCTATTGATTAGTTTATCAATCTCACGGAAATAGGAAGGAGTTGGCGCTTTAATCCCAAACGCTTGGCTCCCGTATAAACCTGTACGGAGTGCATTTAAAAACGTCGTTTTACCTGCGCCATTTTTTCCTCCGATTAAAACAACATTCTTATTAGAGTTTTGATTTGTAAAATCAAAAGTCTGATTCTTATATGCTCCAATATTTTTCAGGACAATCGATTCAATCTTCATAGTTCTTTAAATCTCCTTGCTCTTTGTAAAGGTTCAAATAATCCTGGCTCAATAGTCCAGCAACATCTTTATTGAATCCACGCTTAACCTTTACTCCTAGAAAATCATTTGCTGTCGTAAATAATTTTTGAACCATGTTGAAATCGAGACCATGCTTTTGAGAAAGAAGCTCTAAATCATTTGCTTGGTCACTCGTCAAAATTTGGCGATCGTCATGCTCCCAGTCTAAATCGAAACCAAACACTTCACGATAAAGGATAGGTAGTGTATCTTTCCAATCACCTTCACGAAGCCATAGACGACGAATTGCACGTAACTCATCATCTTGGATCAATTTATACTCAACAGAGTTCGGAACTTTTAAGTCGCGTTGCAAAATCAACAAATCGTGCATTAATCCAATTCTAGTGGCTAACGTGAACGGTCCAAGTCCAAGGTGTGAATACACAGATTGTCCTTCATCATTTATTTCAAAAACGACAAACTGGATATTGAATTCTTCTGGTTTACTCAAATCAATGTTATGTGTAGCAATGAACTGATTCAATTGACGTTTTGGTACTGCGAGAACGCACTCGTCCGTTAAATCTTCAATGCGGTCCACAACTTTATGAGAAGTCGCAGCGCGACCACCTTTTTTCTTTTGAGCAACATAAATACCATCTTCTTTAATTTCATGCGGCACCTCTAATAGATAGAAGGCACCATTCATCCGCTTATGCATCCGTTTAGAACGGTCGTCTCGAATAAGCACCATTTTATTACGGAATTTCAATAAAGGTTTTAGCCAATCGTGCTCACCTGTCTGAATGAACCCAGTAAGCGATTTGTCTTGATTGACGACAGTACATGTCCAACATCCAAATCGGCTGTTTCCACATGATCCGGCGCTCTCTTTAATGTTTTGGTCGACGACTAGAGGACACTCGCTGCTTGAGTCCATGTACATCTTTTGGAGTTTGTGATGATCTTCTCCCCAAGGGGCAGGGTTTTGGAGAAGGTAGCTCCAAACATCATCCAACACAAATTCTTTGATTGGTGCAAATACGTATGCGTTTGCCAATGAAGTGTGTCGCATTAGTTCGCTACCCATAATTTCATGGTCTTTAATGGATTGACCACGACTCGTACTCTCTGACGAACGAACACCTAAAACCATAATGATTTCACCGTATTTTGAAACCTTATCTTTAATGAAGCGGTTGGCAGGATCGATTTTTAGGCGATCCGTACACCATCTAAACGTTTGGTTAGGGGTAGGGTAGCCACGCCCGATAATATTCGTCCAAAAAGTCTTTTCCGTGAGCGGTTTGACTTTTTGTGTTTCAATCGGGAGATTGTATTTTAGAGCGGCTTCTTGCATCCGATGGAGCGACCCGTTAATCATCGAGACTACAAGTGGGTTTTCTACCAAGGTGTCAGATGAAATAATAAAGACTTTCTTATGCAGTTCTTCTGGTGAAAGCTCTAGCAGCGCCTCAAAAATTAGTTGCGTCGTCAATGTTGAGTCTTTTCCACCGCTGAAACCAACTACCCAAGGGCGTGTGTCATTTAGATAAACGCGCTTAATTAAATCGATGGAACGTCTTGAGACAGTGTCGCCATCATGTTGAGTAAATAAGTTACTAATAATGCCTTGTGTCATAAATCATCATCCTCTCGTGCCAAAACACTTATATAACAGTAATGTTAGATTTTTGTTGGTCGAAATCTTTTTCTTCGTTAGTAAGTTCAATGCCAAGTAATGATTTGATGCGAATAGCAGTTAAACGAATCGTATAGTTGTTCTTTAATATTCTTCCATTCTCATTAAAAGCACGACCTTTCCAATCCTTTTCATTTGATCGGCTCCAATCAATGTCTTTGAATTTTGAGAGATAGGCAACCCAAGTGTCTGGTTTCTGTTCAATTAAAGCACGGGCAACTTCTGCGGCTGCTTCGATAAATAGACCTTGACCGGCAATTGAAATCATACGTAAATCACGAGGTGAGATTTCTTTGTTAAAGACTTGTTCCCACTCATGGATACTATTGCATAGCGTTAACCAAAACGTTTTGATGTTCAATGCATCTTCTTCAGTTAAAAGTGCACCTTTTTTCTTATTAATTAATCGCTTATTCGCGTTGTAAATATGATTCAATGCCAATAATTTTGGCGAGTTTTTTGAAAGTGAAGTCTTTTCCATCTCTGTATAGCGCTTCAAGAGAGGAATCTCTTCTACGATTTCTTTTGTTAAGAGGGATAGTTGATCTCGATGGTCATATAAAATCCCGATGGATGACGTCGTATTAATCGCATGCCGATTCAAGTCTGAGAAGATTTGTTGAGAACGTTCTAATCCTTCATCGTGGAAAAACACAACTGAAATAGTCTCACTGCCTAACTCAGGCATGATTTTTAATGCCTCTTCAATGGCAGCTCGTCGATGTTGTCCATCATTAATTAAGAAACGAGAATCTAGTGCAATGGAGAGTTTACCTAAATCTTTAAAGTTTGGTTCGTCTGAAAAAGGTGTAAATTGAATTTCCCCATCAATCGATGCCGTCAAAGAAGAAAAGACATAGTCTTTTGATTGGTCTACAATATAGTTTGTGATTTCAGGAACTCGCGATTTATTTAAAATACGTTGCGAACGATATTGTGGAGGAACTTCTTCCTCATCAAATAGAAAGATTTTTGGAATCAATTTTAGTGGACACATAACCACAAAATACTCTTTTTCTGCCTGATGACCTCGCAAGGCAGGGAAATTGTAACTGAAATTAGGATCCATAACGAGTCTCCTTTGAAATATATTACGTACGTAATTTGATGAAATTACAATGTTTTAATAGATAAAGTTTATCATATGCCTCTTTTCAAAAATAGCGAACAGCTCAAGAAAATTAGAAATTTTCGAAAGAAAAATCTCAGCAGTAAATCGCTGAGATTACGCAGTAAGCAATTTGATTAAAAATTCCTCTTCAAAGATTGCATCGTCTGACTCGAGTAAGGAAGCAATATGCGCTACCCCTAACTCGATGAACTTTTTCATGTAATCGCGGATGATTTTTTCATCCACTACCTCTTCTTGCAGTTCATTGATGATGAGATGTTTTGCAAGCAGGTAGTCATTGCCATTGATGATTGATCCCATGTCCCACGCGCCAGAGCTCAAGTTTGAAGGAAGATCGGTTAAAACAGAGTAGTTTTCGATTCCATGCATCAAACTAAGCTTAACTACAAATGGTCTTGGATCTTTCGGCACGTAATGCTCTAAATGACTAATGATGTCATCGATTCTCTCTTTACTTACTTGCGACAGCTTAATTCCTTTAGAGTCCATAATCTTATCCTTTCACCAGTTCAAAATAACCTTCACGAATCAATGTATACTTCTCTTTCTGGTTATAATCCAACATAATTTGTTTAGACGTGTATTCTTTCATCAATTCCACATACTCAGAAGTAATCTCGGTATCGGTTGAAAGTATGACAACTTGTTTACTGAGATGCTTATAAAAATGTTCGACTAGGTTTTTACGATGATAACTGTCCAAACGGCCAAGCGGGGTATCAATAATCATTGGCAAGTCCAAATCAGCTGCTTTAATCATCCCCCAAATAAATGCAGACGAGATAATCTGCATCTCACCGGCTGAACGTTCCTCGACTGAAATTTCAGCGCCACGCTCATTCTCGATTCGAATCATCATCTTGTGACGATCGACGAAGGCACGACCGAACTCATCTTGTTTCCGCATGAGTGTATTAAGCATTCGATCGAATTCGCGACTAATCAAATCGATTTTCCAACCTAAAACTTTTTCTGAGTATTCGTCGATGCTTTCTTTAATTTTGCGGTACACTTCAACATCGTTTTCCAAATCAGAAGCGTTTAGGGAAGTGGATTTTGTTCCTTTTAACTTCGCTTCCAGTGAACGAATTTCTTGGATGCATTCCTGCTCTTTCTTTTTAATGTTCATATAAATACTCTTCGTTCTTCCGAGCACTTCTGTGATTTCTTGAATTTTCTTATCTTCTCCATCAACACTAATTGCCGATGGGGCTAAATCAATTTTTTGTTGTAAGGTGTCGATTGAATGTTTGATGTTGTTAGCTTTCTTAATCAGTTCAACAATCTGTTCTTTAACGGAAGAAGCATTTACGCCCATGATAAATCTGCGATCGTTCGGTGAAAGGTCGTGCCAAGTTTTTTGATCCTCTCCTGGAGTAGAGGCCTTATAATTTTCTTTTGACAACCAAATCGCTTTTCCGATTTCTTCGACTTGGTGTAATTGCTCCTCAGTCAAAGGGGGATTGATTGGTTCTGAAAGAAGCTTAGACATAAATTGATGGTAGGGCGTTAAAATTTGTTCCACTCTCTGTTGATCAGACACATACTGTTGCTCTAAGTTTAACCGCTTTTTTAAAGCATCAATTTTTTTAGAGGCAAACGAAGGAATTACTTCTTCGCTGAACTGCTTAGAAATTTGCTCCATGATTTGAGTGTGTTGTGCTGTCAAAGAACTCATGGTTGAGACAAACTTTTCTCTCGATTCATTATTTTGCATCAGTTTTTCGTTCCGAAGCTTCTTGAGTTCATCGAGTTGTTTATTGTATGTCGAGACACGAAGTTCAGCTTTGGTTCTTTTTTCTGTTAGTTCGCTCAATTGGTCTTTTAGCGCTGAAATTTTTTTGTTGTATTTTAAAAGCTCTGTGCTCTTTTGAGCAGTAGCCAATTCATTTACTTTTCGTGAATAGATTTTGTCTAGGTCGCCTTTAAGTTCGTTAAAGTAAGACATCCCATTCATTCGTCTAATTGTTGCCTTAAAATCTGCTGAATTACGTGAAGAAATGATTCGTCTAATCTCTTCACCGTCAAAAATTAAAAATTGAGAAGCTTCAAATGGGATTAATTTATCAATCGTACGATTGAAGTCGTCAACATTATGCGGACCAATTTGTTCATTCCGTTTAGCACGAGCCGCACCTATAGTCCGTTTGCTGAACGTTTTACTTTCGGATACAACTTGTTTTTTACTATTATATTGCCAAACGACTTTGATTTCGTAGTGATGACCATCACCAGGTTCAAAAACTAGTGACGCACTAGCTTCGCGTCCACCTTTTTCAAAGAAAGAGTTATTGATGGTGTTCGTAAACTGTTGTTGAAACTCGGAGTCGGTCATTCCGCGCTTTCCATATAATAAGTAACGTACTGCTTTCAAAATAGTAGTTTTCCCAGCGCCATTGAGACCACCGATTAGTATGATGTTTTTATCGTCAGAGTGCGTATCGAAATTAATTGTTTGCGAATTTAGATATGTCTTGTAATTATTTAATTGAATACGTACTAGTTTCAGGCCTGATCTTCCTGCAGTTGAAGTAGGGTGCGTCAGCGAGTTCCCTTTTTTGATCAGGTATTTAAGTTCTTCTTCTAATTCTTTTTGGCGTTTAGTTGGAGAAGTTGCTTCTCCATAGAAGTTAGCCTTTGAAGTAGTAAGAACGTTTTGAAGTAGGTTAGGAGATAGCTGATGATGAGATGAGACTTCTTCTAAAATTTCTTTCTCATTTGTATAAAACTTGTGATTCATAGTAAAATCCTTTCTGAAAAATAATATGTTATGACTATATTGTTAGTATAAAGGAAAACAACCTAAAAACCTGTAACTTTTTTAGAAAGGGTATGGATAAAAAAACCATGTTCTACTATATACTTAAAAGGAGATCATACCATGAACAAAATGCTACTTCGCAAAATCCAATTTGCTCTCCAGCATCACGGCGGAACGGCGTCATTGAAAGAGATCTACGACTACATCGAAAAGTCGTATTATCAACTCGAGCTCGATCGCTACAAAGATTGGAAGGCTCACGTCAATAAACAGATTCGCGCCCATTCGAGCGATTCAGCCAGCTTCAATGGCAAAGATGACTTGTTTTATGCCACGGGAAATAAAGGGATCTGGGGCCTTCGCCAACCGAATATCTAACCGAAAGCGGAACCATTTCAGTTGGTTCCGCTTTCAAAGTTTACAATACGTCACACCCCCTTGTCACAGAATGTTCAATCCTGTAAACTTCGAAACAGTGTGAAAAAAATGTATAAGGGGTTACTTCATGGAAATCGTTCAGCAATTATCGCAAATGCAATTACTCAACCAATTCTGGTTACTTGTGGCCTTCATCATCCCGATGGTCATTTTATCGCGGATGGTCGTGGCCGGTTCACGGTTCTCACCAATCCTCGTCATCGTCATCTTCGGCCTCGGCCTCGGCTTCGCCATGGTCGAGATGGGCATCGCGACACCGGGTCTCCCTGAGTTCCCGCTCGTCGACTTCCTGTCGCGGACGACGATCATCGCGCTCGTTGTCTCATTCTTCGTCGGTGGGCAAGAGCTTCGTAAGATCTTAAGCAAGCAAGCGCTCGAGATGAAAGACATCGTCGTCCCATCTAAAGAAGAGATGTTCCTCGGAACAGGTCGGACGCAGTTCATCTTCATCGTTCGTTCGTTCTTCTTGCTCGTCGGACTCGAAGGGTTCTTCCGCATGATGATCCAACCGGGAACGGCAGAGGGCATCACGCTCTACTACCCAATCCTCGCGTTGATCGGTCTCGCGGCATCGTTCCTCTTGATCGACCATAAGGCACAGATCGACGACAAGCACGTTTATATGAAAAAGGGCTTGATCGAGACGGCGTTACTGCTCGTCATCTTGTTCATCTCGTACGCAATCGCCATGGCCGTTCAACCGGTCATCGCCTTGCCGCAAATCTTCTTTGCGATGCTTTTGTCATCAGCACTCGGTGCCATCTTCCAAAACTGGACGTACGGACCGACCGTCCGCGCGCTCTTGTTCGCCGGGATCCCGGTCGTGTTGGCGGCCAACTTCATGGTCGGTGGTTCGCGGATCGGTGACGCCTTCGCCATTGAAGGCATGAACTCGATTCTCGTTTACGGTTTCTTCGGTCAATTGTTCTGGATGTTCGGTGGGATCGCGCTCCTCATGTGGTTCGCCCGCACGGGGCACATCCGTAACCTCGCACCAGGTATGGCCGGTTCGCTGTCGCACAGTGGTCTCACAGGTGCATGTACGGCCGGTGACTTCGGTCAAGTGGCGGCAAAACGTGCGCCGATCATGATCAACATCCCGTTCTTCGGTCACATCTTCGTGTTCTCGATCTTGGCAGTCAGTGCCGACAACGGGGCGCTTTGGATCTGGCCGACGGCGATCATTGTCTTGGTCGGTCTCGTCTTGACGGCACTCGCGCTTAAAAACTTGCGCGGTGCGAACGGCGAGGACTTCAAAGAAGTGAAGGCGCTCATGCAGTTCTCGTTCGGTTGGCAGATGATGGCCGTCTTCGGCGGTCTCGTCATCCTCAGCTTCAGCACGATCGCATTCGACTACACGACGATGGCGCAATCGTCAGCCATCTCACACTTTGGCCTCTTCGCAGCGGTCCAAGGTGGCATGTTCGGGACGGAGGCATCACTTCTCATCCCGCTCATCTTCTCGATGCCGTTCCTCGTGCATCCGATCGTGTTCTTCATGTTCGGGAAAGCACTCGACAACAACGGCGAGATGCCGCGCGTACCCGTTTACGCGATGGCGCTCATCGGTGTCGTCGGCGTATCGTTCGCCATTCTCGGTATATAATAAACAGCCGCTTCTACACATGTAGAAGCGGTTTTTGTATGCCTGCTAGTCGGATAAGGGTTGCCAATGGTCGGGATCATGCTAAAGAGTGTACAGAAAAACGGCCGACACGAGGTCGACCGTCTGCTGATTAGTTGACTTCCGTCACATGGAGCACCGGTTTCGCCGTCACGTAGTTGGCTACGTTTTGGGCGAAGGCGATCAAGTCCGGGTTTTGGTTGTGCTGCTCGAGAGCGGCTTGGTCGGCCCAGTTCTCGATCATGACGAACCGGTTCTCTGACGTCGTCGACTGATAGAGCTCATAGCCTAGGCATCCTGCTTCTTGTTTCGACGAGTCGATGAGCTTGTTGATATCGGCTAAGAAGTTTTCGAACTCTGCTTCTTTCACATCAAAAATGGCGTTGACTAAGATCATGTTGAATTCCTCCGATTATTTGAAGTTTGTGATTTTTTCAGCGTCGAGACGGACTGATTTGTAGCCTGTTTCTGCCGCTTTGCCGACCGAGAGGATCATGACCGGCACGTAGCGGTCTTTGTCGAGTCCGAACGCTTCCGCCAATTGGTCTTTCTCAAAGCCGCCGATCGGGTTCGTGTCGTAACCGTGGGCACGGGCGACGAGCATGAACTGCATCGCTGCCAAACTTGAGTCGATTTTGACGATATCGTTCATCTCTGGCTTCGACAAGTTTTTGTAGTAAGGAATAAACATTTCCAACTGTCTGTCACGGACATCTTGTGGCATTTTGCCTTCCGCTACGGCTTGATCGTAGATCTCTTCGCCGAGTTCGTAGCATTCCATGTCACCGAAGATGAGCACCATCGCGGCCGACGTATCGTTTTGAAGCGTATTGAAGCGGATCAACGGTTTCAACGTCTCTTTTGCTTCCGGGCTCTCGACGACGACGAAGCGCCACGGTTGCATGTTGACTGAAGACGGGGCCGTCGTTGCTTCTTGGATCATCTCGAGCATCTCGAGTTGTGGGATCTTGACCGTTTCGTCATAGGCGCGGATCGACTTTCTGTCGAGCATTACGTCCGTTAATGTATTGTTTTCAAATGTAGTTGTCATAGTTAATCTCCTCTTTCTCTGTTCAAATAGTATTTAGCTTTTGTAATAGAGCGGATAGCTGTTGCATCTCCGACTCCGACAATACTTTGGCGATCATGTGGTTCGTCTGGTCATGGTTTTGTTCACAGTGCTGCAACTCGCGTGCCGCCGTCTCCGTCAAGCGGACGAACACTTCGCGGTTGTTCGCGACGTTCCGTTCACGTTGGACATGGCCTTTCTCCTCGAGAATCTTCAAGTGACGGGTGATCGCCGCATTGTCGATCTTCATCTCTTGTTGGATCTCGCTTTGCGAGCAGACGCCTTTGTCGTTGACGATCATGAGCATCTCGTAGCGGGTCAGGCTGAAACCTGTCTCACGCTCGAACGATGTCGCGACGCGCTGGTCGGCGAGTTTGATTTGGTATAGCAACCGGCTCATCTCTCGTAGCTCCATTGCGTCCCACCTTTCATATTTGACTCATCAATCATTGACAAGTCAAATGTTAGCAAGTCGACCGCTGTCTGTAAAGCAAGACGACTCGAGAAAAGACACTACCGGATTAGTCAGCAGTGTCTCGCTCGATTTTCGTCCCATCAAATCGGTATTCGCTGATGAACGTCGTCTTGTCAAACCCATACAGGCGGTCGTGGCGGTTCAAGTCGTCGATCGTTTGGAGTGAATTGAACGACGGGTCGCCAGATTGGGGTGTGCGTGACACGTTCAAATAACGCTCGGTGAAGTCGTCATCCTCATTCGGTGTCCCGTCGAACGAGAAATGGATCGACTTCACGTCGTCCTCGAGCAGACGGATGACGTCGAGCACGCGCTGTTTCTGTTCAGCGGTGTCGTTCCACGCTTCGTGCAGCATGACGGAGGCGCCTAAAAACGTCTCTGGATTCAATTCGAAGATGGACGTCGGTTCAGGCTTTGTCGTCACGTCGCGCATTCGCACCGCGTCTTCCGGTACGTTCGCCCGGACTGTCTCTTCACGTGACAAGACGTTCGCGGTGACGAGTCGGTCGTGTAGCGTCGTCTCGGCTTCTTTCACCCAGTAGGCGGGCATCACATCGTCATGGATCGAGCCGTCCCCATACGTCCGCGCGGAATACGTCCCGCGAAGCGGTGTCGTCTCCAGTTTGAACGTCGCCTTGTATCCAGTCAGTTTCCAGTCCTGTGATACGTCGACATCGACACGCTCCCCGTACGTGTCATAGATGTAGTCTGTATAGCGCTCCGTCGCTTCGCTTCTCCCGTACATCGATCCGGCGACGAGCAAGCCGACTGCGCCAATTAACAACCTTTTCTTCATTTTCTGTTCACCTCTACTACAATGTACCCGAAAAGACCGAATCCCGTCTCGGTCCAAAGTCGTATTCTATTTATTCCCAATTCCCTGTAAACTGAAAATGCCCTCTAAGAACTATTGCTATTACGTGTACTAATACATATAATACACTTATACCACGTTTACAAGAGAGGGTGTGACCCATGTTATATAAGATCGATATGAAAAGTGCGGAACCTTTATATGAACAAATCGTCAATCAGACGAAAGCGCTCGTTATCCGCGGCATCTTGCGACCGGGCGACAAAGTCATGTCGGTCCGTGAGCTCGCGACGGACCTCGTCATCAATCCGAACACCGTCAGCAAGGCGTATCAAGAGCTCGAGCGGCTCGGTTTGCTCGAGATGCATCGCGGGCGCGGGACGTTCGTCTCGATGGACTGGGTTGACCAAGACGCGTCACGAGCGCCGGTCGTCGCAGCCATCCAAAAGCTCGCCATCGACTGCCATTACGCAAACGTTTCGCTTAAAGAAGCGATGACGCTATTTGAGACAGAGTATAAGAAAGTAGGGGAGAACCATGCTGACAGTACAGCAACTGAGTAAGAGAATCGACCGCCAAACCGTGCTCGATGCGATCGACTTCTCGGTCAGACCAGGAGAGATCATCGCCCTCGTCGGTCGTAACGGGGCCGGCAAGACGACACTCCTCCGGACGATGGTCGGCATCATCCGACCGGACACCGGGGACGTCCGCTACGGGCCATCGAGCATTTTTGAGAAAGCTGAATTGAAGCGGGACGTCATCTTCGTTCCAGATTCAGCCGACGCGCTCAAACATTACACCGTCAACGAGGCGATGGATTTATACGCCTCGATCTATCCGTCGTTCGACCGGGCGGCGTTCACCGAGACGCTCACGCGCTACAACATCGGTAATAAAAAGATCCGTCAGTTGTCTAAAGGGCAGAAAGCGATGGTGACGCTGTCGCTCGCCTTCGCCGTCAAAGCGAGCTATTACCTGCTTGACGAACCGACCGATGGACTCGATGTCGTCGCCAAGGCCGACGTCTTGAAACTGATGATCGCCCAAGTCGAGGCACGCAACTGCTCAATCATCGTCTCGAGCCACCAGCTGCACGAGCTCGAGCGGATCGCCGACCGCATCATCATGATCGAGAAGGGACGGGTCAAAGCGATCATGTCGCTTGAAGAGGCTCGTGAGTCGAGCGTCAAGCTGCAAGTCGTCTTCAACGACCAAGTACCGGTCGAACTGCTCGAACGAAAAGATATCGAAATCATCAACGTGACAGGACGCGTCGTCTTGTTCATGGCGAAAGAACGGACGCAAGAGCTCGACACGTTCGTCGACGCCCACGACCCGATGCTCGTCGAAGAGATTCCGATGTCGCTCGAAGACATTTTCCGGGTCCAATTAGGAGGTGAGGCAAGTGTCATTTAACGTGTTGTTGAAAAAAGATTGGAAACAAGTGTCGTTGTTGTGGATTTTGCTCGTCTTCCTTGGGATTGTCGCGTACACGCTCCCGGTGTGGACACAAATGCAGTCGTTCGATGAACAAGTTCAGGACATTCAAATGAATCCGGACGAGTATGCCGAGTGGTTTAATGGTGATGCGTCGAACGCATCAGTTGAAGAGTTGTTCAACCCGCAATCTAGTTACTGGATTGGCGATTTACAGACACTCATCCCGTATGGTGGAGTCATCTTTCTCTATATCATCTTCGGCTTCTTGATGGCGTCTGTCTTGATTGGCAGTGAACGCAACAGCCAAATGTCTGACTTTGCGATGTCCCTCCCGTTCAACCGGAACCAGTTGTACATATCGAAATGGTTGATTGGGGCGAGCGGCATCGTCGTCTCGACACTCCTTGGTGGACCGCTCATGCTTTGGATGATCCATGCGTCACGCTATTCGTTCTTGATTGAAGGACATTCGTTGAAAGTCGCAGCGCTCGTTGGTTTTATGCTATTGACCGGAATTGCTGTTTTCTCGTTGGCGTTATGGATGGGTTCGTTTGGCGGGGAGGCAATCTCGCAAGTTCTCTGGTCGATCGTCGCACTATTGTTCCCTGTCGGCATCTTATTGCTGATTCAAGGATCGGTCATATCGTTCACTCAAAATACAGAGCGCGTATATAGTGTATTCGAACGTGCGATTGAAAGTGTGTTCTTGCGCGTGATTTCACCGCTTGCGAATATATTTAACGTCGACACGTATAACTTATATACAGACAACAGCGTGTGGCAAGAGTTCCTAGCCGTTGCTCCATTAAGCGTACTTGCTTTTATTGTCCTATCGTTTGGACTCGGACTCCTTACATTCAACCGGGCCCCGCAAGAGAACAACGGCCGCTTCTTCATGTTCTCGAACTGGCTCTGGTTCGTTCACCTGATGATGGTGCTTTGTTTCGCCATGCTTGGTGGGATTATTTTAGCGAATATCGCGTATTCGACGAACAGCATCCTTTACGTCATCGGCTTCTTGATCGGCGGCTTCCTCGCCCACTTGCTCGCCAAACGCCTGCTTTATCGCTTCAACCTGCAACTCAAATCTTAAGGAGGACGTATCATGAAACGGTTCGGTCTGTTAGTCGTCGCATTACTGTTTGTACTTTCTGGGTGTAGTGATCCCTCGAAGCGGCCCCCGAGTGCCTTTCAATACGAGGGCACATACGTCGGCGATATCAACGCCGTCGTCGGCATCGCCAAGACGTTGCCGATGCACGACTGCTATAAGTCGATCGAGCTACAGACGAAAAAACGTCCCTATGGCTTGACCGTCCGTTATCATGATCCGGAGATTGAGCGCATCGAGCAGGAACGGCTCGCCATCCGTAACGCGGCGACGTATTTCACGCTCGTACAAAATACGGAGATCGTCCGTTTCGCGTTCCCGAACCGGACGTACGCGTTCTCTCGCCCCGAGATGGAGGCGTGGCTCGGGATCGACTTCTCGATGATCGAGAAAGAAGAAGAGTTGATTGCCCGATTGGATGAAAAAATTGGGAATGAAGAGCAAGCTGAAGCGTACTTCAGACGCGTCTAAAGTGTATGGATTTTTGAATCCATGCACTTTTTTTCGATATTTTCTGAAAAGTATCGGGTAAAGGGTAGATGAAAGCGTTTTCTTAGCATTATAATGGAATTAACTGAATGACTATTCATTCTAAGGAGGAGAATCAATGGAAAAACCGTGGTTACAAGATTATCCAGCTGACATGCCTGAAACGATCGACTACGAGGTGAAGCCACTCTATGAGGCACTCAGCCGCGCCGCTAAAGATTTCCCGGACCGGACCGCCGTCTCGTTTATCGGCAAGGATTTGACGTTTGCCCAAATCGATGATGCGGCCCACCGTTTGGCGACGATGTTGCAGTCGAGAGGGTTGCAAAAAGGGGACCGGGTCAGCCTGATGCTCCCGAACTGCCCACAGTACGTCATCTCGTTCTACGCCGTCCTGTATGCCGGTGGGACCGTCGTCCAGACGAATCCGCTCTACACCGAGCACGAGCTTGAAAACTTGATCACCGATTCCGGCGCGAAGATCGTCATCACGCTCGATCTCCTCTATCCGAAGTCGCTCCGGGTGAAAGAAAAGACGGACATTCAAACGATCATCACGACGAGTATCGCCGACTACCTGCCATTCCCGAAAAATAAGCTGTACCCGATCAAAGTGAAACGTGAGCACAATATCGTCATCGATACGACGGGTTCGGTCGCGTTCAAGGATTTCAAAAACTTCGGACCGGTCAAGCCGATCGAGATCGACCCGAAACAAGACGTCGCCGTGCTCCAATACACGGGCGGGACGACCGGGCTGCCGAAAGGCGTCATGCTGACGCATTTCAACTTGACGGCGAACGTCGACCAAATTTCGAACTTCTTCTATAAATATAACCGCGGTGATGAGAAGCGCGTCTTGAGCGTCGTCCCGTTCTTCCACGTCTACGGCATGACGTGCTGCCTCAACTTCGGGGTGGCGAACGGGTATGAACTCATTCTCGTGCCGCGCTTTGACGTCACCGACGTCTTGAAGACGATCAACAAGAAGAAACCACACTTCTTCCCAGGAGCCCCGACGATGTATGTCGGCATCTTGAACGACCCGAAACTGAAAAAGTATGACTTGTCGTCGATCGAGGCATGTATTTCAGGATCGGCACCACTCCCGGTCGAAGTACAAGAACAGTTCGAAGACGTGACGGGCGGGCGCATCGTCGAAGGATACGGGTTGTCCGAGACGTCACCGGTGACGCACGCTAACTTCTTGTGGGATAAACGCATCGTCGGCTCGATTGGGGTGCCGTTATCCGATACTTCTGCTAAAATTGTAAAGGCAGACGGCGAGACATTGGCCGAAGTCGGTGAGATCGGCGAAGTGTTCCTGAATGGACCGCAAGTCATGAAAGGCTACTGGCAAAAACCAGAAGAGACGGCGGCCGTCTTGAAAGATGGATGGCTCGCGACCGGTGACCTCGGCTATATGGGCGAGGACGGGTTCTTCTATATCGTCGACCGGAAGAAAGACATGATCATCGCCGGAGGCTTCAACGTCTACCCGCGCGAGATCGAAGAAGTGCTGTACGAACATCCGGCCGTCAAGGAAGCGGTCTGTATCGGTGTCCCGGACCCGTACCGCGGTGAGACGGTCAAAGCGTTCATCGTCACGCGGGACGGGGTGAATGTGACCGAAGACGAGCTCGACAAGCATTGCCGTGAGAAGCTCGCGGCGTATAAAGTACCAAAGCTGTATGAATTCCGTGACGAGTTGCCGAAGACGTTCGTTGGTAAGATCCTGCGCCGCGTCCTCGTCGACGAAGAGAAGGCGAAACAAGTGAAACAAAGCAGTTGACACCTCTCTTTGACATGATAGAATAATAAATGAATGAACCATCATTCATTTTTCTGCAGCAATAAGGAGCATGGGTGTCTATGAAAAAGAATGTATCAAAAAGTGACCGCATTATCGATGCGGCAGTGAAAGTGATCGCGGACCATGGTTATCACGGTGCAAAGGTGACAGCCATCGCCAAAGAGGCTGGTGTCGCGGACGGAACGATTTATTTGTACTTCAAAAACAAGGAGCATCTATTGATCGAGCTGTTCCAGACGAAGATGGGCCTGTTCATCGACTACTCGAAGCAACAGATCGAGCAGGAGACGACGGCAGGCGACAAGCTGTACCAGTTGATCGAGTCGCATCTCAAGCAGCTGTCGGTCGACTACGACCTCGCCGTCGTGACGCAAATCGAGCTCAGACAGTCGAACTTGGCGCTCCGCCAAAAGATCAGTGAAGTGTTGAAGCCGTATTTGAACTTGATCGATGCGGTCGTCAAGCACGGTATCGAGACCGGGGAGTTTGACCAGGACCTCGACTACCGGCTGGCGCGACAAATGATTTTCGGCACGATCGATGAAGTGGTCACGAGTTGGATGGCGAGCGGCTTCAAGTACGACTTAATGTCGACGTTACCGAGAGTACACCATATGTTAAAAAAAGGGCTTGCTTAACCGTAAGCCCTCTCGTTAGCTCAAAAAATGAATGCTGATTCATGAATGATGGGACGAACAACCTGAAGGGGGAACTGACATGAATATTTTTGTGTTGCTAAAACGTACGTTCGATACAGAGGAAGCGATCCAACTTGAGAACGGGGAGATCCAAGAAGACGGTGCCGAGTTCATCATCAACCCATATGACGAGTATGCGGTCGAGGAAGCGATCCGCAAGCGTGACGATCTCGGGGGAGAAGTCACGGTCGTGACGGTCGGACCGGACGACGCGGACAAAGAACTACGGACAGCGCTCGCGATGGGTGTGGACAGAGCGGTCCGCATCTCGATCGAGGATGACGTCGAGGACGCAGATCACGTGACAATCTCGAAAGTGCTCGCCGCATATTTGAAAGACCAAGCACCAGACCTCATCTTCGCCGGTAACGTCGCCATCGACGGCGGTAGCGGACAAGTGGCGCCGCGCGTCGCCGAGCTGCTCGACATGAACTATGTGACGACGATCACGAAGCTCGACATCAACGGCACGACGGCGACGGTCACGCGTGACGTCGAGGGGGACACGGAAGTGATCGAAGTCAACCTGCCGCTCCTCGTGACGGCGCAACAAGGCTTGAACGAACCGCGCTATCCGAGCCTTCCCGGTATCATGAAAGCGAAGAAGAAGCCGCTCGAAGAACTCGATCTCTCAGACATCGACCTCGACGAAGACGAGATCGGCGCGAAGATCGAGACGATCAAACGGTTCTTGCCGGAAGAGAAGAAAGCGGGACGTATTCTTGAAGGGGACACGTCGACACAAGTGAGCGAGCTCGTTCAACTACTTCGCACGGAAGCCAAAGTCATTTAAGGGGGACATCACATATGAAAGCTTTAGTACTCGCAGAAGCGCGCGAAGGCGCGTTACGGAACGTATCATTTGAAGCGATCGCCGCGGCGAAGCAACTGACGGACGACGTGACGGCGGTCGTCATTGGGGATAACGTCAAAGCACTCGCGACTGAACTCGGGGAGCACGGCGCAGCGCGCGTCCTCGTCATCGAAGACGAGCGACTCAAACATTACACGCCGGACGGTTACGGCCAAGTACTCCGCCAAATCATCGACCAAGAAGGACCGGATATGATTGTCCTCGGCCACACAGCACTCGGAAAAGACATCGCACCGAAACTCGCGGCCCGTCTTGACGCCGGCCTCATCAGTGACGTCGTCTCGATCGAAGGCTCGGGACGAGACGCCGAGTTCGTCCGTCCGATCTACTCGGGTAAAGCGTTCGAGAAAGTGAAGTTCAAAGATTCGGTCATGTTCTTCACGATTCGTCCGAACAACATCGACGCACTTCCACGTCAAGCGGGGGCGAGCGTGTCGGTCGAGACGCCGGCCGTCGAATTGAAAGATCTCGCCATGATCGTCAAAGAAGTCGTCCGTAAGGCGACCGGAAAAGTCGATCTCGCGGAAGCGAAAGTCATCGTCGCCGGAGGACGCGGCGTCAAGAGCGAGGACGGTTTTAAACCGCTCGAAGAGCTCGCTGAACTGCTCGGTGGCGCTGTCGGTGCTTCACGTGGAGCATGTGACGCGGACTACTGCGACTACGCACTCCAAATCGGTCAGACGGGTAAAGTCGTCACGCCGGACTTGTATATCGCCTGCGGAATCTCCGGGGCAATCCAACACTTGGCCGGGATGAGCAACGCAAAAGTCATCGTCGCCATCAACAAGGACCCGGAAGCGAGCATCTTCAGCGTAGCCGACTACGGCATCGTCGGCGACTTGTTCGACGTCGTGCCGCTCTTGACTGAAGAGTTCCGAAAACACCTCGTCAATAGCTGATGGGCATAACGTTTGGGGAAAGTTACCCTCCGTGGTATACTCTGAACATGAAATGCAAGAGAGTTCTTAATTGAACTGTCTCATCTTACTGGGGAGGTATTTACCAAATGGCTATTAAACACGCAACGACTCAAACGTTCGAACAAGAAGTGAAAGAGGGCGTCGTCCTCGTCGATTTTTGGGCAGCATGGTGTGGACCGTGCCGCATGATCGCACCGGTTCTTGAAGAACTCGATCAAGAGATGGGCGACCAAGTCCAAATCGTTAAACTCGATGTTGACGAGAACCCAGAAGTAGCGGGCGCTTTCCAAATCCAAAGCATCCCGACACTCATGATGTTCAAAGACGGACAACCTGTCTCGAAAACAATGGGCTTCCAACCAAAAGAAGCGCTTAAAGAGTTTATCGCGTCAGCAAAATAATAAACGTACAGCCGATCGGGAGACCGATCGGCTGTTTTTTGTTGGCTTCGTTCGGGAACAAGGAGTTTAGTGAGTGAGCAAAGAATTAGTTAGGTTAAGGGTTACCATCGATTCGGGAGCGGCAACACGTTCGACATTCGGCTTAATAGAGCTTACATATGCAATCCAAACCCAATTTTTTTTAGTCGTTTTTTGTCGACTCCCTTCATATTTAACAGTTCAGTTTTTTTTAACCATGGCTAGAAAAGCGAGAAGCTTTTATCATGGAAACAGCCTGAAAATTTAAGCTATACTCATGAGGAAGACGTGATGGCGTCAAATGAACTTAATATTTGATGTCATCGTTGTAAGACTCTGTTCGAAGGAGGAATTTTCTTGTCGGTGTTACATTTAGCTATCTTGTTGCCGCTCCTCGCGGCACCGTTCATCCCGTTTTTGTTTCGGGCGTTGAAACGGATCCATACGGGCTGGTTCGTACTGGTCGTCCCGGTGCTCCTGTTCGTCTACTTCTTCCGCTTCATCGGAATCACGAGTGCGGGAGACGTCGTGAGCGAAACGGTCGAGTGGATGCCGTCGCTCGGGATCAACTTTACCGCTTACGTGGACGGGCTTGGACTACTGTTTGCCCTCCTTATTACAGGGATCGGGGCGCTCGTCGTCCTGTATTCGATTTACTACTTGAACAAAGATAAAGAGTCGCTCGGTCACTTTTATGTGTACCTGCTTCTCTTCATGGGTGCGATGCTCGGTGTCGTCCTCTCGGATAACATGGTCGTCATGTACATGTTCTGGGAACTCACATCGATTTCGTCGTTCCTGTTGATCGGGTATTGGTATGAGAAAGAACGCTCTCGCTACGGGGCACGCAAGTCGATGCTGATCACCGTGTTCGGTGGTCTGTCAATGCTCGGCGGGATCGTCATCTTGGAGTCGATCGTCGGATCGTTCAGCATCCGCGACATGGTCGCAAATCAGGCGCT
This sequence comes from Exiguobacterium sp. SH5S4, assembly GCF_004337045.1. Lineage (NCBI taxonomy): Bacteria > Bacillati > Bacillota > Bacilli > Caryophanales > Exiguobacterium > Exiguobacterium sp. SH5S4. Next base: position 34,116 of record NZ_SJUQ01000007.1, on the reverse strand, counting down.
TATCGCCGAAAGTCCGTTCTTCGTCGCCGCCATGATTTTGATTTTGCTTGGGGCGTTCACGAAGTCGGCGCAATTCCCGTTCCACATCTGGTTGCCGGACGCGATGGAAGCACCGACCCCGGTCAGTGCGTACTTGCACTCGGCGACGATGGTCAAGGCCGGGCTCTACTTGGTCGCCCGGATGAGTCCGGTGTTCCAAGAATCATCGCTCTGGCTATGGATCATCGTCTCGGTCGGGACGTTCACGTTGTTCTGGGGAGCCTTCAACGCCGTCAAACAGACGGACTTGAAAGGGATACTCGCGTTCTCGACGGTCAGTCAGCTCGGTCTCATCATGTCGCTGCTCGGCCTTGGCGCCGCGGCGCTTCATTACGACGGGATCGACGACAACATCTTCATGGTCGCGACGATCGCGGCCATCTTCCACTTGATCAACCACGCCACGTTCAAAGGATCGTTGTTCATGATGGTCGGGATCGTCGACCACGAGACGGGCACACGTGACATCCGTAAGCTCGGCGGTCTCATGACCGTCATGCCGATCACGTTCACAATCGCCGTCATCGGCTCGTTGTCGATGGCAGGGTTACCGCCATTCAACGGCTTCCTCAGTAAAGAGATGTTCTTGAAGGCGACGACGAAAGTGTTCTCGATGGACTTCTTCGCGCTCGACACGATCGGGATCTTGATCCCTGTCGTCGCGTTCATCGCGAGCGTGTTCACGTTCATCTATAGCTTGATCATCTTTACACGGACGTTCATGGGGAAAGCCAAGTTCGACGAATTGCCGAAACAGCCGCACGAGGCACCAATCGGGATGCTCATCCCGCCGGCCATTTTAGCCATCCTCGTCGTCGTCCTCGGCTTCGTTCCGAACGTGTTGTCGAACTCGCTCATCAAGCCTGCCGTCGAGTCGATCTATCCGACGCTCGTCGCGAGCGGGCAAGAGGTCAAAGTCGACATCTACTTCTGGCACGGACCGACTCCAGAGCTATTTATGACGCTCGGGATTATCGCCCTCGGGACGCTCATGTTCTTCATGATCAACAAGTGGATGGGGATCTACAACCATATCCCGAACCGGCTGACGCTGAACGGCATGTACGACGGGTCGCTCGTCTGGTCGAACAAAGCGGCTTATCGCTTTAAAGACAACTACATGACCGGCTTCATCCGGTCCTACTTGATCTACATCTTCCTGTTCTTATCAGGGATGCTGTTGTTCTCGATGTACTGGTTCGACTTGTTCAACTTCTCGTTCGGCGAGATGGAGGCTGTCGCGCCGTATGAATATGTGCTCGGGGCGGTCATCATTTTGGCGGCGCTCGCGATTCTGTTCATGGGTTCACGCCTGCCATCGATCATCTTGCTCGGTGTCATCGGCTATTCGGTCGCCTTGTTCTTCGTGTTCTTCGGTGCACCGGACCTCGCTTTGACGCAGCTCGTCATCGAGACGGTATCGGTCGCCTTGTTCTTGCTCGTGTTCTACCACATGCCGGAGATCAGCAGAAAAGAAGTTCGCGTCAAATTTAAAGTGGAGAACGCGATCGTGTCGGTCATCGTTGGGGTGACGGTCATGTTGCTCAGCTTCATGGCACTGTCGAACCGATCGGTGTCTTCGATCTCTGAGTATTATAAAGAGAACGTCTACGACTTAGCAGCCGGAAAGAACATGGTCAACGTCGTCCTTGTCGACTTCCGGGGCTTTGATACGCTGTTCGAGATCGTCGTCCTCGCCGTTGCGGCAATCGGGATCTATACGATGATCAAATTTAGAACGACAGAACGCACGAAAGGAGCACGTGAACATGAATCGGAAAAATGATCAAGTGAATGACGTCATCTTACAGACGGCCGCGGTGATCATCTTCTTCATCATCATCATGTTTTCAATCAACCTATTCTTCGCCGGGCACTATTCGCCAGGCGGCGGGTTTGTCGGTGGATTGATGACGGCTGCTGCTCTCGTGTTGTTACTGCTCGCGTTCGACTCGAAGACGCTTGCGAACGTCTTACCGTTCGATTATCGAATGATGACGGCGCTCGGTCTCGCAATCTCGATCGTGACCTCACTCCATAGCATCTTTTGGGATCGTCCGTTCCTGACACATGCTTATGACAAGTTTGATTTGCCGCTCCTTGGTGAACAGACGCTTCACACGGCCATCGCTTTTGACTTAGGCGTCTACCTTGTGGTCATCGGTGTGACGATGACGATCATTCAAACGATTGGAGAGAGTGAATAATGGAAATCTTCGTTAGCATCATCATCGGGGTACTGACGATGAGCGCGGTCTACATGATTCTCTCAAAGAGTTTGTTGCGCATCATCATCGGTACCGGCCTGCTCAGTCACGCAGCCCACTTGCTCGTCTTGACGATGGGTGGACTGAAGACGGGAGCGGCACCTGTCCTCGTCGACGGGGTTACGGAATATACTGACCCGCTACCGCAAGCACTCGTCTTGACGGCGATCGTCATCAGCTTCGGTGTGACGGCGTTCTTCTTGGTACTCGCTTATCGGACGTACCAGGAGTTGACCACGGATAATATTGAGGAAATGAAAGGAACGGAATCGAATGATTAACTTACCGATCTTTCCGATTGTCATCCCTACACTTGCAGCGATCATCCTGATGTTCGCACCGAAACAGGTACGCCTACAACGTGTGATGGCACTCGGGGCTTTACTTGTCACGTTCGCGGTATCGGTGTTGCTCGTCTTCACCGTATCGCGAGACGGCATCTTGACCGTCAACCTCGGGAATTGGCCCGCACCGTTCGGGATCACGCTCGTCTCAGATATGTTGGCGGCGCTTCTCGTCACAACATCGACGTTGATCGTGTTCTTCATCGTCTGGTTTGCGACGCATTACTTCTCGGACGCTTATGAATCGAACTATGTGTACGTCGCGATGTTATTTTTACTCGTCGGTGTCAACGGCGCCTTCACGACGGGCGATATTTTCAACTTGTTCGTCTTCTTTGAAGTCTTCCTCATCTCTTCGTACGTCTTGATCGTACTCGGTGGGAAAGGCGTCCAGTTGCGCGAGTCGATCAAATACTTGCTCGTGAACGTCATCGCGTCGGCGCTGTTCGTCATGGCCGTCGCACTTCTTTACGGCGTCGTCGGGACGCTCAGTCTCGCTGACTTGGCCCAGAAGATCCCGCTCGTCGAAAATCAAAACGTCATCACCGTCATCGGTGTCTTATTCGTCATCGTCTTCGGTATGAAAGGGGCGCTCGTCCCGTTGCACTACTGGCTGCCTGGATCGTACGTCGTTGCCCCGACGCCGATCCTCGCCATGTTCGGTGCCTTGCTCACGAAAGTCGGCGTCTATTCGATCTTACGGACGTACACGCTCTTGTTCGACACAGGGTCGTTCATGCAGACGTTCTTGATCGCGCTCGCCGTGCTGACGATCGTCATCGGGATGATCGGGGCGATCGCCTATAACGATGTGAAGTTGATCATCATCTACAACATCATGATCGCGGTCGGCGTCATCCTTTACGGGATCGCCCTCAATACGCAGACGTCGCTCGAAGGGGCGCTCTACTATTTGATGCACGACATGCTCATCAAGGCCGCCTTGTTCATGCTCGTCGGGATGATGATCGGGATCACCGGTTCCGGTCAACTTCGCGACATGGGTGGATTGATCACCCGGTTCCCGCTGTTCGGATGGACGTTCTTCATCGCCGCGTTGTCACTCGCCGGCATTCCCCCGCTCAGTGGCTTCTTCGGTAAATTGTTGATCGTTCAAGGCGGGGTGGCCGACGGCGACTTGTTCGGCCCGCTTCTCATCTTGCTGTCGAGCTTGTTCGTTCTGTTCTCGGTCATTAAGATTTTCCTCTATGGCTTCTGGGGAGAAGAGAGACGCGTCTATGACGGTCCGCTCGTCCCGTATATGAACCGACTCATCGTGCCGACGTTGTTACTCGTCGCAGTGGCCGTCGCGTACGGATTCGGGGCCGAGGCGATGCATCCGTTTATTACCCAGGCAATCGAACCGCTCGTCGACCCGGAAATCTACATCGATGCCGTGATTAAGGAGTGATTTAGACATGGCTTACCAACTACTCATCAACTTTTTCTTGGCGTTCATCTGGATGTTCTTCACCGGTACGTTCACGACGAGCGGGTTTCTCGTCGGTTACTTGCTCGGGTTGCTCGTCATCTTCATGATGCGGCGGTTCTTCAAATCTGAAGGTACGGGCTTTTACTTCACACGTGTGATCAAGCTGTTCAAGCTGTTCTTGATTTTCGCACGTGAGCTCGTCATGGCGAACTTCGAGGTGTTACGTCTCGTCTTGAGCCCGAAATTGAAGATTCAACCTGGTATCTTCCGATATGAAACGTCACTGCGCACGGGTTGGAAAATCAGCCTGTTGTCGATGCTGATCTCGCTCACACCAGGGACGCTCGTCGTCCAAGTCTCGAAAGATAATAAAATACTTTATATCCACGCACTCAACATGCCGGATAAAGAGGCGCTCAAACGCGACATCTACAATAACTTTGAATCAACCATTAAGGAGGCGACGGAATGAGCATATTAGATATTTTAATTTACATTGCGCTCGCCATTCTCTTGCTTGCCATGCTCGGCATGTTGTATCGGGTCATCAAAGGGCCGACGACCGCTGACCGTGTCATCGCGCTCGATTCGATCGGGATTGCGTTGATTTCGGTCGTTGCGCTGTTGTCGATCTTGCTCGACACGACGATATTCTTCGAGGTCATTCTTTTGCTCAGCATCCTCGCCTTCATCGGTACGGTGGCGTTCTCGAAATTCTTAGAGAGAGGGGAGATCATTCATCATGACCGCGACAACGATCTTTGATATATTGACCGGCGTTTTCACGATCATCGGAGTGTTCTTCACGGTCGTTGCGGCGATCGGCCTCATCCGTTTGCCGGACGTCTATTCACGGACGCACGCGGCATCGAAGTCGGCGACGCTCGGCGTCATGTTCGTCTTGTTCGCGGCGGTGCTCCACGTCTGGGTCGACCAACGTATCTTCGACGCACGTCTCTTGCTCGGCTTGTTCTTCGTCTTGTTGACCGCGCCGGTCGGCGGACACTTGCTCGCCCGGGCGGCTCACGCTAAAGGCGTCCCGCTCTGGGAGAAGTCGTTACAGGACGCGCTCAAAGAAGATAAGGAAAAAGGGATCGAATGACGAAAGGCTCTTCCATACGACATGGAAGAGCCTTTTTTTTACATCAAGTGCGTCAAATCAGAGGCGGACGTCGGATAGGCGAACTCTAAGTGCTTAACGTGTTGATGGCTGATATTGTTTTGTATAATGAACGAGAACAAGTTGATAAGCTCGGGCGCGTGTTGCCCGATCAAGTGAGCGCCGATAACGTGACCGTCTTTGCTGAGCAAGACGCGCGAGAAGGCGGTCGCGTCATTGACCCGTTCATACGTAAGAAAGTGGGATATGTCATTATCTCTGCATTCATAGTCGATCCCGAGCGATTTCGCCTCGTCGACCGTCAGACCGACTTTGGCGATTGGCGGCGTCGTGAACACGACCGTCGGGGCCGGACGCTCCGGCAACGGACGTGTGTTGTTCCGCAACAGGTTAAGGGCGGCGATCCGTCCTTCTTGCCCGGCAAACGGGGTGAGCGCCGGGTTCGGACTTTTGGCGACGTCGCCGGCCGCATAGACGTTCGCGTTCGTCGTCTGTAAATAGTCGTTGACGGTGATCCCGTCCTTGTCCGCCTCGATGCCGGCCGCATCCAACCGCAGCCGCTCGATGCTCGGGATACGCCCCGTGGCGTTAAGGACGAGTCCTTCTAGGGTAGAGTCATCTGATAATGTCAAGATGTTCCCGTCGAGCTTGACGGGCTCGAGCCCGAACCGGACGTCGACGCCGATGTGGACCGTCTCATCGATGAGCCGCTTCACAATTTTTCGGTCGAACTGTTTAAGCGCCCGCGACCGGATGAGGAGCGTGACAGCGCTGCCGAACCGGCGGAGAATGTGCGCGAACTCGAACGCGATGTATCCGGCACCGACGATGGTGATCCGCTCGGGCAAGTCCTCGAGGTCGAACACGTCGTCGCTCGTGATGGCGTCTTCACCGCCTGGGATGTCGAGCGGGCGCGGGAGTTGGCCGGTCGCGATCAAAAACTGATGCGCCGAGATCTCATGGCCTTCGATGACGATCGAGTCTTCATCGATAAAGTGGGGCTCGCCCTCGTATAAGTCGATGTCATCTTCTTTCCACTTGTGCATCTTCGTCGTCGGGATGGCGAAGCGGTATTCATCGACACGTCGCTTGAAGGCGTGCCAGTCGAGCGTGATGTCTCCTTTGACGCCGAGCGGTTTCATGCGTTCGACTTTGGCGATGAGTTCCGCCCCTTCCGCGAGCATCTTTTTCGGATCGCACCCGCGTTGTGGGCACGTCCCGCCGAACGTCCAATTCTCGACGATGGCAATCCGTTTACCGGCGTCGCGTAAAATGTTCGCGGCTTGACTCGCTGCCGGACCGCTGCCGATGATGATTACGTCATATCGTTTCATCAAAAACCCTCCCTCTGAGACTTCATCAATTTTTTCCCGTCTTGGAGGAAGCTAAACTGAGGTGATAAAATTTGAGTCAAACTGACCACATTAAACATAAATTGGCGCTGCTCCCGGACGAACCGGGCTGTTACTTGCATAAGAACGAGTATGGCGAGATCGTCTACGTTGGGAAAGCGAAAAACTTAAAGAATCGCGTCCGCTCTTATTTTACTGGGGCACACGATATTAAAACGATGCGTCTCGTCGCCGAAATCCGTGACTTTGAATATATCGTCACGGCGAGCGAGCTCGAGGCACTCTTGCTCGAGATGACGCTCATTAAAAAACACGACCCGAAATACAACATCCGGTTGAAAGACGACAAATCGTATCCGTATATTAAAGTCACGAACGAGCCGTTCCCGCGGCTGCTCACGACACGTAAGTTGAAACGGGACGGCGGCCATTACTTCGGGCCATACCCGAACGCCTACGCCGCCAACGAGACGAAACGGTTGCTCGACAAGCTGTATCCGCTCCGGAAATGTCAGCCGATGCCACGGAAGCTCTGTCTGTACTACCACATCGGCCAATGTCTCGGTCCTTGTGAACTTGCTGTCGACACCGACGAGCAGAAGTCGATCGTCCAAGAGATCCGCCGTTTCTTGAACGGGGAGACGAGCGAGACGCTCGCCAAGCTCCAAGTCGATATGCACCAGGCGGCCGAGGATATGCAGTTCGAGCGGGCGGCCGAGCTCCGCGATCAGATCCGGGCCGTCGAATCGATCATGAACAAACAGAACATGATCACGGCCGACCCGACGGCGCGCGACGTCTTCGGCTATACGCTCGACCGGGGCTGGATGTGCGTCCAAGTGTTCTATATGCGCGGCGGCAAGATGATCGAACGCGACGTCTCGTTGTTCCCGCTCCACGGGGAACCGTCAGAAGAACTCGAGAGCTTCATCGTCCAGTTCTATGAGCAGAACGTGTTGCCGAAAGAAGTGCTCGTCCCAGAGATTGTCCGGATCGACTTGTTAGTCGAGGCGCTCGGGACGAAAGTGATGCAACCGAAACGCGGGGCGAAACGACAGTTGCTCGAGCTCGCGACGAAGAACGCGGGCATCGCCTTGAACGAGAAGTTCGAACTGCTCGCGCGTGATGAAGAGCGGACATTGCTCGCGATGCGTGAGCTCGGTGAGGCGATCGGTATCCCGAACTTGTCGCGCGTTGACATCATCGATAACGCCAACATCCAAGGGGCTGACGCCGTCTCGGCGCTCGTCGTCTTCGAGGACGGCAAGCCGCTCAAGAAAGAATATCGGAAGTACAAGATCCGGACCGTCCAAGGACCGGACGATTACGAGACGATGCGTGAAGTCGTCCGCCGCCGTTTCCGACGGCTGTTGACCGAGGAGAAACGTCTGCCGGATCTTTTATTGATCGATGGGGGACTCGGCCAGTTAAACGCCGCCCTTGACGTGTTGCAGAACGAGTTCGGCCTCGATTTGCCGGTCGGCTCGCTGAAGAAGGATGACCGCCACCGGACGAGCCAGCTTCTGTTCGGCGAAGGCGGCGATGTCGTCGAATTGAACTCGCGGTCAAGCGCGTTCTATCTGCTCCAGCGGATGCAAGACGAGGTTCACCGCTTCGCCATCACGTTCCACCGCAGCTTGCGGACGAAGAAGATGACGCAGTCGGTACTCGACGATATCCCGGGTGTCGGACCGAAGCGGCGTCAGCAACTGATCCGTCATTTCGGGTCGATGAAACAGATCCGCCTCGCCTCGCTCGAACAGTTGAAAGAAGCGGGGTTACCTGAGAAGCTCGCCGAGATCGTGCTCGAGCATGTGCACGAGGAGACGGACGAATGAGAGAGAGTGTGTCGCAAGCGATTCCTGCAATCGCCCGTCCTGTCGTCGCGGCATTCATTAAACGCGTGCACAAGATCGTATTTCCCCTTGAGCACCTGTATTTACATGGGTCCATCGCGATGGGAGGGTTTCATCCGGAACATAGTGATCTTGATTTTTTGATTGTCACAAGCCGTCCGCTGTCTCCTGAGGAGAAGCTGGCACTGACGCGTCTTTGTCTCGTGACATCAAACGAGCCATATCCAATCGAGCTGAGCGTACTCACGGTTCGTGATTTGACCGCCTGGCGACATCCGAGTCCATTCGATTTTCACTATAGCGAAGGATGGCGTACGCGCTTCGAGTCGGCGCTTCGGAACCGGGGCGTGGCGATGCTCCAATCAGGGATGACCGACCCAGACTTGGCGGCTCATGTGCGAGTCACATGTGAAAGAGGTCTCGTCCTCTATGGCGAAGCGCTCAAGGATGTGATTGTCGGCTTCAAGGAAGCAGATTATATGGACGCTCTTATGTGCGATGCAAACGACTGTCTCGACTCGATTCATGACACGCCGGTGTATAGCGTGCTCAATCTTACCCGCGTTTTGGCATACTGCTCAGATCGCCTCGTGTTATCGAAACAGGAAGCACTCGACTGGGCGAGCCACAGGAAGTTTCCGTCAGATTATGTCCAGACACTCAAGAAAGCTTCGGTGTCTTATGCGGGTGGTGAAATCTACTTTTCCGCAAACGAGTTGGATGCGTTCCGCGAATTTGCACACCGGAAACTCCAAGCTATATGAAGAAGAGCCGATGCGGTCGCATCGGCTCTTCTTATTCGTACGTATCTTTTCGGTCTAACTGGACGGTGATGTGGACGGTCTGACGCCCCGGATCGGCATAGCCTTCGGCGACGCATTGGAAACGACCGGCAATCTGTTCGGCCAAAAAACCAGCCTCGAGCTGGTAATATCCGTTCGCTTTCTCTTGGGTCGCAGGCGGCGGAGTGAGTTCAAACACGAACTTGCTCTCTTTTTCTTTCACGAGCGTCAACTGCCCCCAACCGGCTTCCGAAAAGAACGCGGTCAGTTCTTCATTCGGCATCGTCGGGAATTTGCGGGCGACCCGTTTCCCGGACCAATAGATGACTTGGGCGTAATCGTCTCCAAGCAAATCTGTCAACACATAGTCGCGAAGCAGTTCGATCGCGAAAGTGGGTTGGCTCATCGTTTCCATTTTTCTTCCATCACTCCAATCTCTCTATACTATTATAACGACCAATTTGGATTTGGTCACCGGGTATTTTCTAAAAGAATGTGGGACAAATCGGCTAGGTTATCTTGTCATACAAATTTCACAAGAGTAGAATAGGAGACATAAAGCTATATTTACATTTGAAAACGCTTTTATTTACAAAACGAGCCAAGGGCTCGTGAAAAGGGGGAACTAGAATGGCAGCGCGTCGTGACTATTTCAGTCGTAAAGTCCATTCGCTACTTGGGGTCATTCCAATCGGTCTGTTTTTGATCGTCCATTTGTCGGTCAACTACTATATCGTCGATGGGGTGGAGTCGTTCAACAAGGCAGCAAAATTTATGGAGAGCTTACCGTACTTGTACTTCCTTGAAGTGACAATCATTGCTTTGCCGATGATTTTCCACGGTGTGTACGGCGTGTATTACGCCTTCCTCGGTTCGGTCAACACGAACCGATACTCGTACGCGCGGAACTGGATGTACATGATTCAACGCTTCACGGGTGTATTCCTCGTCATCTTCATCGCGTGGCACGTTTGGGAAACGCGCTTGGCGAAGTTGCGTGGCGTCGAGGTCAATGCGGAGATGATGCAAAACATCGTCGACAACCCGCTCATGCTCATCTTCTACATAGTCGGGATCCTCTCGGCTACGTTCCACTTCGCGAACGGTCTCTGGTCGTTTGCCATCACGTGGGGAATCACACAGTCGCCGCGTTCACAACACTTCATGAGCTACGTCTCTGGAGCTGTGTTCTTGGCACTATCTTTTGTCGGCATCCGTTCAATCTTGACGTTCGCGGGCATCTTGTAATAGGGGGAAATGTATATGGCAAATCAAAGTTTGATCGTCATCGGTGGCGGTCTGGCTGGACTCATGGCGACAATCAAGTCGGCAGAGATGGGTGTTCCGGTTAAACTATTCTCGCTTGTACCGGTCAAGCGTTCACATTCAGTTTGTGCTCAAGGTGGTATCAACGGAGCCGTCAACACGAAAGGGGAAGGGGATTCTACTTGGCAACACTTCGATGACACGGTTTACGGCGGGGACTTCCTTGCCAACCAACTGCCAGTCCAAAAGATGGCGGAAGCGGCACCGAAAATCATCCACATGTTCGACCGGATGGGCGTCATGTTCAACCGGACGCCGGAAGGTCTGCTCGACTTCCGCCGCTTCGGGGGCACGCTCTATCATCGGACGGCTTACGCCGGCGCGACGACAGGGCAACAGCTCTTGTACGCGCTAGACGAACAAGTCCGTCGCTTCGAGGCGCAAGGTCTCGTCGAGAAATATGAGGGCTGGGAGTTTCTCCGTGCCATCGTCGACGAAACGGGTATTTGCCGCGGTGCGGTCTGTCAGGATTTACGCTCGATGGAAATTAAAGCGTTCCCATCGGATGCGGTCATCCTCGCGACAGGCGGCCCAGGTGTCATCTTCGGCAAATCGACGAACTCGGTCATCAACACAGGGCAAGCGGCCGGAGCGGTTTACCGCCAAGGTGCCGTCTACGCCAACGGGGAGTTCATCCAAATCCACCCGACGGCGATCCCAGGGGACGACAAGCTTCGGCTCATGAGTGAGTCGGCGCGTGGAGAAGGCGGACGTGTTTGGACATACAAAGACGGAAAACCTTGGTACTTCCTTGAAGAGAAGTATCCGGACTACGGAAACCTCGTACCGCGTGACATCGCGACACGTGAGATTTTCGAAGTCTGCGTCAACCAAAAGCTCGGCGTCAACGGCGAGAACATGGTCTATCTCGATTTGTCGCATAAAGATTCGAAAGAACTCGACATCAAGCTCGGCGGTATTCTTGAAATTTATGAGAAGTTCGTCGGCGACGATCCGCGTAAAGTACCGATGAAGATCTTCCCGGCCGTTCACTACTCGATGGGTGGACTATGGGTCGACTACGATCAAATGACGAACATCCCAGGGCTGTTCGCAGCCGGCGAGTGTGACTATTCGATGCACGGGGCGAACCGTCTCGGCGCGAACTCACTCTTGTCTGCCGTTTACGGCGGAATGGAGGCCGGTCCTGCGGCGGTCAACTATATGCGCGGTCTTGACCAAGCGACCGAGAGCGTGCCAGAAGCGCTCTTCAACTTCAACGAACGTGAAGAAATCGAGCGGTTCAATGACATTCTCGCGATGGAAGGTACGGAGAACGCCTACCAGATTCACCGGGAACTCGGCGAACTCATGACCGACAACGTCACGGTCGTTCGTTACAACGATAAGCTCGAAGCGACAGACTTGAAGCTACGCGAGCTACGCGAACGCTTCAACAACATCTCAGCGACCGATACGGCGCGCTGGAGCAACCAAGGTGCCTCGTTCATCCGTCAACTCGACCACATGCTCGACCTCGCGCGCGTCATCACGCTCGGCGCCCTTAAACGCGACGAGAGCCGTGGCGCTCATTACAAACCGGACTTCCCGGAACGGAATGACGAGTTGTTCATGAAGACGACGATGGCACGTTACAACGAAGGGGAAGTCGATATCTCGTTTGAAGAGATCGACGTTTCGTTAATCCCGCCACGTAAACGGGATTACTCGAAGAAAGGGGCGAAGACGAAATGACGACGCCGATGCAGTCTGAGCATAAAGATATTCGTTTTATCATCGAACGCCAGGACGGTCCGGATCAAGCGGCCTACTCGGAAGAGTTCTCGGTCCCATATCGTCCGAACATGAACGTCATCTCGGCGCTCATGGAGATCCGCCGCAACCCGGTCAACGCTGAAGGCAACAAGACGACACCGATCACCTGGGACATGAACTGTCTTGAGGAAGTGTGCGGCGCTTGTTCGATGATCATCAACGGCAAGCCGCGCCAGTCGTGTACGGCGCTCGTCGATAAACTCGAGCAGCCGATCCGCCTTGCTCCGATGAAGACGTTCCCGGTCATCCGTGATCTTCAAGTCGACCGTCAGCGCATGTTCGACGCTTTGAAAAAAGTGAAGGCGTGGGTACCGATCGATGGCACGTACGACCTCGGTCCAGGACCACGGATGCCAGAGAACAAACGTCAATGGGCGTATGAACTATCGAAATGTATGACGTGCGGTGTCTGCCTTGAGGCTTGCCCGAACGTCAACGACAAGTCGAACTTCATCGGCCCGGCCGCACTCTCACAAGTCCGTCTCTTCAACTCGCATCCGACCGGCGCTTTCCACGCGGAAGAACGTCTCGAAGCGCTAATGGAAGACGGAGGCATCATGCAGTGCGGAAACGCACAAAACTGTGTCGAGGTTTGTCCGAAAGGCATTCCGCTCACGACGTCAATCGCCGCGATGAACCGTCAGACGACGCTTCACTCGTTCAAACAGTTCTTCGGCAGCGACAAAGGTCGTACCGGTTCTGCGGTCGAGGCGTAACGTTTGCCGATGTCAAAGTATTTTCGGGAACCCGGTTGGGAAACGCGTGTCAGGTCAGGAATCGAGCTCGACGTCAAAGTCCGCTTTTCGGAGTGCGACCCGTACGGCCATATGAATAACACGATCCCGTTCATCTATTTTGAGGATGCGCGGATTGAGCTGCTCGAAGCGACAGGATTTTCCTTGAAAGACGGCTTCGTCGTCGTGGCGGACGCCCAGTGCGATTACGTCCGACAAGTGATGCCGCGGCAACTGTTGAAAGTGTATGCCAATGTCTTGACGGTCGGAAACACTTCATGTGATATTCATTACGGCGCATATGATGGAGATCAACTCATGTTCGCGGGCCGTACGAGCCTCGTGCATTTGTCAAAAGCCGGTCGCCCGGCCGAATGGACTCCAGAATATAAAAATCGCTTGCAGAATTTTTGCGAATCCGCTATCATTTGATAATGAGTTCACAAACAAAAATTTCTGCCGGTTCGCCTGCAGAATTCAGATTTGAAGGGAGACTATCACGTCATGGAAAAAACATTCACAGTCGTTGCTGATTCAGGAATCCACGCTCGTCCAGCTACTCAGTTGGTCAACACAGCTTCTAAGTTCCAATCAGATATCAACCTTGAGTACAACGGTAAGACAGTTAACTTGAAGTCGATCATGGGTGTACTTTCACTCGGAATCGCTAAAGATTCAACAATCAAGATCACTGCAGCAGGAGACGATGCAGAAGAAGCGGTTAACACGCTTTCTGACATGCTCACTAGCGAAGGTCTTGCTCAGTAATTCGGGCAACGGACGAGGCGGCCAATCGGCTACCTCGTCTTTTTTTGTTTGTCATGACACCGTTTCTTTTTTGGATACGGCTTTTTTGGTAAGATAGATGGGAATGGAAGTGATATTCATGAAACGAGCGATTGGAGTACTCGATTCAGGTGTTGGCGGTTTGACCGTGGTCAAAGAACTGATCCGCCAGCTGCCGAAAGAAGAAATCATCTATATCGGCGACACGGAGCGCTGTCCGTATGGGCCGCGCCCGCACGATGAGATTGAAGCATATACGTGGGAATTGATTGAATTCCTATTAGAGAAAGACGTCAAGATGATCGTCATCGCCTGCAACACGGCGACGGCCGTCGTCTTGAAAGAAGCGCGCAAACGCCTCAACATCCCGGTCATCGGTGTCATCGACCCGGGCGCCCGGGCTGCCGTCAAAGGCACGCGCAACAAACATATCGGTGTTATCGGCACGAAGATGACGGTCGAAAGCAATTCGTACGAGACGGCGCTCCGTCACGTCGCGGGCGAGATTGATGTCTATTCGCTCGCTTGCCCGCCGTTCGTCCCGCTCGTCGAAGCGGGCCAACTGAGCGGCGAACGCGTCCGGTCGATCGTCGCCGAGACGATCCTGCCGCTCCAAGCTTCGGAGATGGACACGCTCATCCTCGGGTGCACCCATTATCCGTTGCTTGCGCCGGTCATCCAAGACGTCGTCGGACCCGATGTCCATTTGATTTCGTCAGGTGATGAGACGGCGCTCGAAGTGGCGGCGATCCTTGATTTTAAAGAACTTGAGAACGATTTGGATACCGTCCCGACGCATCAGTTTTATGCGACCGGGGATGTCGCCATCTTCAACCGATTGGCGACAGAGTGGCTTGGCCAACCCGTGAAAGCGGAGAAAGTAGAGGTGTCTGGTGTCGATGCGTAACGAAAGACAACATGATGAACTGCGGACCGTTGAGATCATTCCGCACGTGAACAAACATGCCGAAGGCTCGGTCTTGATCTCGATCGGGGACACGAAAGTGATCTGTACGGCGACGGTCGAAGAACGCGTCCCGAACTTCCTGCGTGGGAAGAAACAGGGCTGGATCAACGCGGAGTACGCGATGCTGCCACGGGCGACGGGTAACCGGACCGTCCGGGAATCCGTTCGCGGTAAGCAGACAGGACGGACGATGGAGATTCAACGGTTGATTTCGCGTTCACTCCGTTCGGTTGTCGATTTGAACAGACTCGGCGAACGGACGATCTGGATCGATTGTGACGTCATCCAAGCAGATGGCGGCACACGGACAGCGTCGATCACAGGGGGTTTTTGTGCGCTCGTGCTCGCGGTCGACGCGCTCATCCGTCAAGGCAAGCTCGGCGACACGCCGATCAAAGAAGGCGTCGCCGCCATCTCGGTCGGTCGGACGAACGAGCTGTTGCTCGACTTGAACTATGAAGAAGATGCGGCGGCCGAAGTTGACATGAACGTCGTCATGACGGCGAGCGGACGCTTCGTCGAAGTGCAAGGCACGGGTGAAGAAGCGACGTTCACGCTGCAAGAAATGAATGAGATGCTACAGATGGCCCAAGGTGGGATCGAGACGCTGTTCAAAGCAGCAGAAGACGCGCTCGGTGCCTCATGGTGGTATGTCGGGGAACAAATGGAGGAAACGATATGAAACTGATTGTCGCGACACGCAACAAAGGGAAAGTGGTTGAAATCGAAGGGATGCTCACGCCGCTCGGCTTTGAAGTCGAGTCGCTCTTGGACTATCCGGATGCACCGGAAACGGATGAGACGGGCACGACGTTCGAAGCGAACGCCGAACTGAAAGCGACCGAGGCGGCCCGTTACTTTGGGCACGCCGTCCTCGCCGACGACTCGGGGCTTGAAGTCGATGCGCTCGACGGTGCCCCAGGCGTCTATTCGGCCCGCTTCGCCGGTCCTGAGAAGTCGGACGCGGCGAACAACGCGCTCCTGCTCGAGAAGTTGAACGGGGCGAACGACCGCTCGGCCCGCTTCGTCTGCGCACTCTGCCTCGCCAAACCGACAGGCGAGACGTTGACGGTGCGCGGGGCAATCGAAGGCACGATCGGCTATGCGCCCCACGGGGAAAATGGATTCGGGTACGACCCGCTCTTTATCGTCCCGTCGCTCCATAAGACGGCAGCAGAGCTCGAGCGTGACGAAAAGGCGGCGGTCAGTCACCGCGGTCAGGCGTTAAGAAAACTAGAGGCAGAAATCATTCCATTTATGAAAGGTTGAGGTGTATGCGTTTTCTCGTAGTCAGTGACAGTCACGGATTGACAGACGAACTATCGACTATCTTTACTCGGCATGAAACTGAGATTGAGGACGCGTTTCATTGCGGCGACTCCCAGCTCGCGCTCGTCGACGAGCACTTGTTGCCGTATCGGACCGTCCGCGGGAACTGTGACTTCGGGGGCGACTTGCCGCTCGAACGGGTCGAAGAGACACCTGAAGGTACGGTTTTAATCGTCCACGGCCATCACCATGACGTGAAGTTCGATTTGAACCGGTTGCGTTATCGGGCCGAGGAAATCGGGGCGAACGTCGTCTTGTACGGTCACTCGCACGTAGCCGGGGCCGTCATCGAAGACGGGGTGCTCTACGTGAACCCGGGCTCGATCCGGATGCCGCGCGGACGCTCGGACAAGACGTACGCGTTGATCGACCTTGACGCCGGTCAGGCAGCGGTCCGGTTTTACCGGTCGGAGGACGGGACGCACGTCGAAGATTTAGACTTGTCCGGACAACTTTGAACAAAACAGAAAGAACCAATTGACAGCAAAGCATTTTTCTATTATAGTTTTCTTGTCAATGTCCCAATAGCTCAGCTGGATAGAGCAACGCCCTTCAAGACAAATAGGAGCCTTTATAGGGAAACAGAAACCTATAGAGTGGACGACACTATATCGGTGAAGCCTTAACAGATCATGCTGATGGTAATACCGAGGAAACTTACGATCTCTTCTGAAGGAGTAGTGATACTTATGTATCATCACACGAAGAACAAAGGAGATTTAGGCGTTTTAAAGGCTCAAGCAGATTTATGTGAGAAAGGTTATATGATTTTAACTCCTCTTACGGAACATTCCTCGTTTGATTTAGTTGCCTATAAAGGCAATGTTTTCAAACGGGTACAAGTTAAGTATCGAGCGTTAAATTCAAAAGGTGTGTTAGAAGTAAGATTCAGCTCATCTTATAGTACGGCAAACGGAGTAATGACAAACATCGTAGATAAGCGAGAAATTGATGTCTATTGTGTCTATTGTCCTCAAACAGATGCCTGTTACTATTTTGACCCGTCTCTATTCAACAAATCAATTGCTTTGAGGGTAGAAACACCAAAGAATAATCAAAAGCAGAATGTATTGTTCGCTTGTGATTATCGTGAGGTTCCGTAGAGACTACACGTGTCGCACCTGAAATGGTGAAGATATAGTCCAGACTACAAACAACATGCGTTGGTGGCGAAAGCCATGGTGGTAAGCTAAGGCGTCGGTCGGGGGTTCGAATCCCTCTTGGGACACTTCCATTTAAAATAGAGATAGCCTCCACGGAGGTTGTCTCTTTTTTCGTTTTCCGGGGTATTGATTGACAACGCAGCAATTCCTAAGGAAGATGGAGATGGATGGAAGAAAGGGTGTGTGAAGATGGAAAAAGAGCGGGAGTACCCGTTTCCAGGGAACTGGTCGCGGCTGCAGAAGATGATTCAAGAAGCGGACGCGGCCGGGGAGCGGCAACGGGTCGAGCCGATCCTATGGGATTGGTACGCGGCCGTCAAAGGCGATCAGTTTATTTTCATGGAAATTTTTCAATGTTTGATGGAGCGTCCGGAAGAGCCGGAAACGCTTGAAAAACTCGAAGAACTCGTCACGACGCAGATTCATGAGGCAGAAGAACCGGCAGCCGGCGGGCTTCAAATTGCCCAGTACTACATCATGCGTGACCAACCTTTCGAGGCGGCACACTGGATCCATCAATATTTAGAGTGGCAAGACAAGGCCGATCAAGTGAACACCCAAGCTTACCAAGTGCTCCAAGTACTTAAGATGACCGAGTTTCCGGCGGCCATCGCCAAACTGAAACGGACGGTTCATCGTGGCAGTGTCGGGGAACAGATTGAACTGCTCGAGCACGTCCATTTCAATATCGATGACGTACTCGACAACGTATTGAAGGGACTGCTCCTTGAAGATCGCCCGAAATTGATGAAGCTGATCGTGCTCGAAAAAGCGTTCGAAGAACTGTCCGTCATCGAATGGGTCGACCTCGAAACGCATCATCGGCTGACGCAGGCAGAGGCACAGGTGAAGATGGACGAATGGGAGCATGTGGTCCACGATTTGCAGAAGGCCGTCAAAGGCGACGAAATCGCGACGCAACTGCTCATGAACTACATGTATACGCACTATCCGTTCACACCGGGTGAGGCATCTGAAATCGAAACAGCCGTCGTGAGAGCGAAAGCAGCGATCCTGAACGATGAAGGAACAGACGGGCTCGCGGCTGAAATTTTAGAGGCGGATATCCGTTTCACGCAAGCGTTTCTAGACTAAATCCTTGTGTGCAGTCACTGGATTTATGCTATAATACTGATTGTTGTACATTTTTGTACGGTATAGAAGAATAAACGAATTTGTTGGAGGGACTTAGCATGACAGCAAAATGGGAAAAAACATCAGGTAGCCAAGGCGTACTCACGTACGAAGCACCTGCAGAAGCATTCAATAAAGCAGTCGACGCAGCATTTAAAGATGTCGTCAAAAACTTGAACGTACCTGGCTTCCGTAAAGGGAAATTGCCACGTCCAATGTTCAACAAAATGTACGGAGAAGAAGCACTCTTCCAAGATGCGCTTGATATCCTCTACCGTGACACAATCCAATCTGCAGTCGAAGAAGCTGGTTTCGAACCAATGGCTCTCGAAAACATCGACGTTGATGGCACGCTCGAAAAAGGTCAGCCGGTTACTTTCAAAGTAACATTCGTGGTTGAACCAGAAGCTGAGCTCGGCGACTACAAAGGTCTCGAGTACGATGCTGTAGAAACGAACGTCACAGACGAAGAAGTCGCAGCAGAACTTGACGCCCTCAAAGAGCAAGGCGCAGAACTTGCTGTTAAAGAAGGCGCAGTCGAAAACGGCGATACAGCTGTCTTTGATTTCGCAGGTTTCGCTGAAGGCGAGCAATTCGAAGGTGGCACGGCTGAAAACTACACACTTGAAATCGGTTCAGGTCAATTCATTCCTGGATTCGAAGAGCAAATGGTAGGCATGACTGCTGGTGAAGAAAAAGACATCGAAGTAACATTCCCTGAAGAGTACCACGCTGACAACTTGGCGGGTAAACCAGCGACGTTCAAAGTCAAACTTCACGAAGTAAAAGCGAAGCAAGTTCCTGAGCTCGACGACGAGTTCGCAAAAGACATCGACGAGTCAGTAGCATCACTCGACGAGTTGAAAGCGAAAATTCGTGAGCGCTTAGAAGCTGCGAAGCAACAAGAAGCTGATGGCACGATGCGCGACCAACTCGTTGAGCAAGCAACTGCTAACGCGACAATCGACGTACCTGCAATCCTCATCGACCAAGAAGTAGACCGCATGGTTCAAGAGTTCGGTACTCGTGTATCTTCACAAGGCATCGACCTCAACATGTACTTCGAACTCACTGGCACAACAGAAGAAGCTATGCGTGAAGAGATGAAAGAGCAAGCTGAAGAGCGCGTTAAAGCTCGTCTCGTCTTGAAAGCAATCGCTGAAAAAGAAGCGATCGAAGTAACTGATGAAGATGCTGAGAAAGAACTCGAAGAAATGTCTAAACTCTACAACATCGCACCGGACCAACTCCGTACGATGCTCGCACCGCAAGGCGGAATCGAGACACTTAAAGGTGACCTCAAATTCCGTAAGGCGATCGACATCCTCGTTGAAACTGGTAAAGCGAAGTAATTAGATGAGAGGAGGGCGACTGCCACGCAGTCGTCCTTTTTTCTGTAATGACACTTTGTATGTGTTAATCTTTGATGTCGCTATATGTTCATGCTACAATTATTGCAACGCAGAGATGTAAATGTTTTTTCGTGAGTGCTTTGCACCTGAAAATACAAATAGGCGATTTATCGCACTTACATCCATTTTCATTCAGAAGGGGTGTACCGAATGTTCAAATTTAACGAGGAAAAGGGACAACTTAAATGCTCGTTTTGCGGGAAATCGCAAGAACAAGTCCGTAAACTAGTCGCCGGTCCTGGCGTATACATTTGTGACGAATGTATTGAACTTTGCAATGAAATCGTTGAGGAAGAGCTCGGTGTCGAAGAAGAAGTCGAATTCAAAGACATTCCAAAACCACAAGAGATCCGTAACGTCCTTGACGAGTATGTCATCGGCCAAGACCGGGCGAAACGTGCGCTTTCGGTAGCTGTCTATAACCACTATAAACGCATCAACGCCGGTGGCCGTTCTGATGATGTCGAACTTTCGAAGTCGAACATCGTCATGATCGGACCAACTGGTAGCGGTAAAACGCTTCTCGCTCAGACGATGGCTCGCGTCTTGAACGTCCCGTTCGCAATCGCGGATGCGACGAGCTTGACGGAAGCCGGTTACGTCGGGGAAGACGTCGAGAACATCTTGCTCAAGCTGATCCAATCGGCTGACTACGATGTCGAGAAGGCTGAAAAAGGGATTATCTATATCGATGAAATCGATAAGATTGCCCGCAAGTCGGAAAACCCATCGATCACGCGTGACGTGTCTGGTGAAGGGGTCCAACAAGCCTTGCTCAAGATTCTTGAAGGGACGACTGCGAGCGTACCGCCACAAGGTGGACGGAAGCATCCGCATCAAGAGTTTATCCAAATCGATACGACGAACATTCTCTTCATCGTCGGCGGCGCATTCGCCGGCATCGAAGCGGTCGTCAAACGCCGCATCGGGAAGAAAGTCATCGGTTTCGGGAACGAACAAGAAAATCGCGAGATGACGCAAGAAGACTTGCTCGCCCGCGCATTGCCGGAAGACCTTCAAAAATTCGGCTTGATCCCTGAATTTATCGGACGTCTACCGGTCATGGCGACGCTCATGACACTCGACGAGTCAGCGCTCGTCGAAATCTTGACGAAGCCGAAAAACGCGCTCGTCCGTCAGTACGTGAAGATGCTCGAACTCGACGATGTCGAACTCACGTTCACAGACGAGTCGTTGATTGAAATTGCCAAACTTGCGATCAAACGTAAGACAGGTGCACGTGGTCTCCGCTCGATTATCGAAGAAATGATGCTCGATGTGATGTTCACCGTCCCATCGCGTGACGATATCGAGAAAGTCATCATTACAGACGAAACGATTACGGGTCTTGCCGGTCCGAAATATGTTCTTCGTGATGGTACTGTCGAACAGACAGGGGACAACCAAGAAACAGCTTAAAGTTCTTAACGAAAAAGGCTCAAACACTCGGCACAACCGAGTTTTGGGCCTTTTTGCACAGGAGGCGTTGTAATGGAACAATTACCAATTCTTCCTTTGCGTGGAGTTGTCGTTTATCCGCTGATCGGAGTGACGATCGACGTCGGGCGACCGCTCTCATTACGAGCACTCCTTGCCGCAAAGGAACACGAGACAGACTTGATTGTCGTCACACAAAAAGAGACAGGCAAAGAATCACCTGAACCGGAAGACCTTTACGCGATCGGGACGCGGGTCCACATCGCCAAGATGAGCGAACTGTCGAACGATACGGTACGGGTCCGCCTCGTCGGGAAAGAACGCGTCAAAATCAACGCCGTCGAAGCGACGAAAGACGGCTGGTTTGCTGACGTCGACTCGCTCGAACTCGTTGAAGGGGAAGAAGTCGAGCGGACGGCACTCGTGCGGCTCTTGAAAGAACAGTTCGGCAAACTCGTCGGGACAATCAAAGGCTTGTCACCGGACGAGCGTCGTCGGTTTGAGATGTATGAGCGGCTCGAATCGCTCACTGACTACATCTCATCGAAACTCGATGTCGATGTCGACATTCGCCAAGCGATGCTTGAAGAACCAGACGCGGTCAAACGCGGGCTCGAACTGCTCGAGATCATGACGCACGAAGTCGAGATCATCGAGCTCGAACAAGAACTGCGTGAACGGACGAAGAAGACGATTGAACAAGCGCAAAAAGAGTACTACTTACGTGAACAGATGAAGACGATTCAACAAGAACTCGGGGACCAGTCGCAAGAGTCGGAACCGAACCGTCTCCTCGAGAAGCTCGAGGCGCTCGACTTGCCGGAAACGACACGGAAGAACGTCATGCGGGAAGCGGAGCGGTTGAATGTCGTCCCGGCGACGTCACCTGAGTACGCCGTCATTCGCAACTACCTCGATTGGATCGTCTCACTGCCGTGGGGAATTGAGACCGAAGATAAATTGGACGTCAAACATGCGGCCGGCGTCCTCGACGACGACCATTACGGGCTCGAGTCGGTCAAAGAGCGAATCCTCGAATACTTGGCGGTCCGTCAATTGACGAACTCGCTGCGTGGACCGATCCTTTGTCTCTCCGGACCTCCCGGGGTCGGGAAGACGTCGCTCGCCCGCTCGATCGCTTCGGCGCTCGAACGTAACTTCGTCCGCGTTTCGCTCGGCGGGGTGCGTGACGAGGCCGAGATTCGCGGTCACCGCCGGACGTATATCGGCGCGATGCCAGGCCGGATCATCCGTGGCTTGAAGCAAGCTGAAAGTAAGAACCCGGTGTTCTTGCTCGATGAGATCGACAAGATGGCGTCGGACTTCCGGGGTGACCCGGCTTCGGCCATGCTCGAAGTGCTCGACCCGGAACAGAACGTCTCGTTCTCGGACCATTACATCGAGGAGCCGTTCGACTTGTCGAACGTGCTGTTCATCGCGACGGCGAACGACGTCTCGCAAATTCCGGCCCCGCTCCTCGACCGGATGGAACTCATTCAAATCGGCGGCTACACGGAGCTCGAAAAAGTAGAGATCGCGAAACGCCACTTGATTCCGAAACAATATAAAGAACACGGCTTGAAAAAGAGCCAGCTCACGATTAAAGAAGACGCGCTCTATGAAGTCGTCCGCCGCTATACACGCGAGGCGGGCGTCCGCAACCTTGAGCGCGTCATCGGATCGCTTTGCCGGAAAGCGGCGAAACAGATTGCGATCGGCGAGAAGAAACGTGTCACGGTGTCACTTAAAGGCTTAAGCGACTACCTCGGGAAACCGAAGTATCGTTACGGTAAAGGCGAGACGGAAGACTCGATCGGAGCGGTCACGGGCCTCGCCTACACGGCGTTCGGTGGCGATACGCTCACGATCGAAGTCGCGCTCGCACCGGGCAAAGGCAAGCTGCAGTTGACGGGGAAACTCGGCGACGTCATGCAGGAGTCGGCACAGACGGCGTACAGTTACGTCCGCTCGAACGCGGAACGGTTCGGGATCGACCCGACGTTCTACGAGCGGCAAGACGTGCACATCCACGTCCCGGAAGGTGCCGTCCCGAAAGACGGGCCATCCGCCGGGATCACGATCGCGACGGCGCTCATCTCGGCCTTGACCGGGAAGAAAGTTCGGCGTGATATCGGGATGACCGGAGAGATCACGCTCCGCGGCCGTGTCCTGCCGATCGGCGGCTTGAAAGAAAAAGCGCTCGCCGCACATCGGGCCGGACTCACGACCATCATCATCCCGAAAGACAATGAACGTGACATCGATGACATTCAAGACACCGTCCGTGAAAAACTGACGTTCGTCCCGGTCACGATGCTCGATCAAGTATTAGAAGTAGCATTTGGAGGAAAACAATGAAAATCAATAAAGCAGAATTTATTACGAGTGCCGTGGCACCGGACCACTATCCGGTCCACGAGTTGCCAGAAGTCGCACTCGCCGGCCGTTCGAACGTCGGAAAATCGTCATTCATCAACAAGATCTGTCAGCGTAAAGCACTCGCCCGGACATCATCAAAACCGGGGAAGACGCAGACGCTGAACTTCTTCAACATCAATGACGAGATCATGTTCGTCGACGTCCCGGGCTACGGGTATGCCAAAGTTTCGAAGACCGAGCGTGAGAAGTGGGGCGTCATGATGGAGCAATACTTGACGTCGCAAAGCGCACTCAAAGGTGTCGTCCTCTTGGTCGATATCCGACACGAGCCGTCGGGTGATGACGTGACGATGTACAATTTCTTGAAACATTATGAGATTCCGGTTATCGTCGTCGCGACGAAACTCGATAAAATCAAGAAAGCGCAGCGCCAAAAACATGAGGCGGCTGTGAAACGGAAGCTTCAATTCGAATCGACTGACCGATTCGTCTCTTTCTCGGCCGAAACGGCGGAAGGAAAAGACGAAGCGTGGAAAGCCATCTACGATTTGTTGACGGACGACGAGGGATAACCCCCTCGTCTTTTTGTTTTTAGGGTTACGTGAACGGGCAAGTATCGTATAATTGTCATACTGTATAGCAATACATTAATGAACGAGGTGGAAAGATGCAGAAAATGTTTGAAAGCAAATGGTATCGCTTCTTATTTTGGACGTTGACGATTTTCTTAGTGATCTTGGTCGGGACAGAGATCTCATTCGTGTTCGAACCGATCCAAGTCATATTGGCGCTCGTCACGGTACCGCTTATTATTTCAGGACTTTTCTTTTATTTTCTCGTTGGAGTCGTCGATTATTTAGAACGACGGTCCGGGAAACGTGGCATGTCAGTCGCAATCACGCTAACATCGCTTATCCTGATCATCACGCTCGTTTTCAGTATTCTCGGGCCCGTGCTCGTCGAACAAGTGACCGATCTCGTCAACGCGATGCCGAGCATCGCCAAAGAGTTGCAGCAACAAGCGTTCTCAGTGCGTGACTCGCTCATGCAAAACGAGTTCCTGTCGCGCTTCATGGCGGAGAACGATGACATGTTCACCGATTTGACCAACAATGTCACCACATACCTCGGTGATATTTTTGGCAATATCGCTTCTTCATTCGGCCAAGTCATCGGATTCATTACATCAGCTGTCATCACGATCGTCGTCATTCCATTCATGTTGCTCTATATGCTGCTTGACGGAAAGCATTTGCCGGACTCGATCGTCAAGCTGCTCCCGTCGAGCTATGAGAAAGAGACACGTAAAATTTTGAATGACATGCATACGACCGTTAAAAACTACGTGCACGCCCAACTGATCGTCGCGTTCTTCGTTGGGATCACGTCGCTCATCGGTCTTTGGATCGTCGGTGTCGACTACGCCATCTTGCTCGCACTCTTCATGATGGTGACGAACATCATCCCGTACGTCGGACCGTTCCTCGGGGCGGCACCGGCCGTCGTCGTCGCCTTCATCCAAGATCCGATCAAAGTGCTCTGGGTCATCCTTGTCATCATCATCGTCCAACAGATCGAGGCGAACGTCATCTCGCCGCTCATTCAAGGGAAGACGCTCAAAGTGCATCCGCTCACGATCATCATCGTCTTGCTCGTGGCCGGTAACTTGGCTGGGATCATCGGGATGTTGATCGCGGTTCCGACGTATGCGGTGGCGAAAGTCGTCGTCAAAAACATCGTCCGCATCTATAAATTGAAGGAGCGACAACATTACCTCGAGTCGGAAGAAGAAGACAAGCCGGAAAGTACGATTATCACAGATTCATCGTCACTAAAATGACGAAACAAGTAGAAATGGCCAATTTGACCGTTTCTACTTTTTTTCGTCACAAAAAGTTCTTAAATTATTTCACGAAAATCGAACAGAAGATTATAGTTCCTAAATAAAAATTGTTATAATGTACGATAGAGACGTAAAAAAAGACAACCGCCACTGTGATTTTAGATGAGGGGAAGAGGTACATGCATATTGTCGTCGTTGGACTAAATAACAAGACAGCCCCTGTCGCGATTCGGGAGCAGTTCTCGTTTGGGGAGCAAGAAATCGTGGACGCGATGATTGCGCTCCGCGAAGAGAAAAGCATTTTTGAATCGGTTATTTTGTCGACCTGTAACCGTACCGAGCTATACGTCGTCACAGACCAGCTCCATACGGGTCGTTATTATACAAAACGTTTTTTAGCGAACTGGTTTGATTTAGAGATGGATCAGTTCACACCATACTTGTCGATCCGTGAAGGCGAGGAAGCGATTCGTCACTTGTTCCGTGTCACGTCGGGTCTCGACTCGATGATCATCGGGGAAACGCAGATTTTAGGACAAGTCAAGTCAAGCTTCTTCCGCGCCCAAGAGAACGGGACGACGGGGACGGTGTTTAATAAATTGTTCAAAGAAGCCGTGACGCTCGCCAAACGGGCCCATACTGACACGCAAATTGGGGAAATGTCGGTATCGGTCAGCTCGGCTGCGGTCGCGCTCGCGCAAGAGATGTACACGTGCCTCGATGACAAACAAGTCGTCGTCGTCGGTGCAGGTGAGACGGGTGAGCTGACAACGCTCAACTTGTTCGAAGCCGGCGCCAAACAAATTGCCGTCTTCAACCGGACTGAAAGTAAAGCGAAAGCGGTCGCTGCCAAGTTCAAAGGCCGGGCCCACTCGATCCGCGAGATTGCCTGTGGACTGCTCGATGCCGATATTTTGATCAGCTCGACCGGCGCCAAAGAAGCCGTTATCGCGTATGATGACGTTGCCGCAGCGCAATTGCTGCGTCGGGAACGACCACTTCTTCTCATTGACATTGCCGTGCCGCGAGATATCGATCCAGCGGTCCGGTCGCTTCCGGGCGTCCATTTGTTTGATGTCGATGACTTGAACGGGATCGTCAATAAAAACTTGGCAGCCCGTCTCGTCGAGGCAGAAAAGATTGAAGTGAAGATTGATGAGGCGATCCAAGAGTTCCAAGCATGGCTCGTCACGCTCGGTGTCGTGCCGATCATGAACGAGTTGCGCTCACGTGCGCTCACCGTCCAAGAAGAGACGATGGAAAGTCTTGAGCGCAAGCTCGACCATCTGTCGGACCGGGACAAGAAAGTCATCGGCAAGCACATGAAGTCGATCATCAATCAGATGCTTCGTGAACCGATCGACTACATTAAAGACGCGGCCGCTCAACCGGACGCGAACACGCGCATCGCCCAGTTCGTCGAAGCGTTCGCCCTAGACGTCGACGTTCCGGCTGCGGATACAGAACCGGAAGAGCTAGAAGCGATGGCGGCTAAAGCACCACTTCGCGCATTGATGCGCTAATACAAACCAAAAAGGCGGCGGATCTCGTCGCCTTTTTCTATGAAGGGGACTAAACATTATGCGTAAAATTATCGTCGGCTCACGCCGCTCGCAACTCGCGATGACACAGACGAAATGGGTCATCGAACAATTGAAGCAAGCCGGGGCCCAGAACGAGTTCGAGATCAAAGAAATCGTGACGAAAGGTGACCAAATCGTCGACGTCCAACTGTCGAAAGTCGGTGGGAAAGGCTTGTTCGTCAAAGAAATCCAACAGCAGATGCTCGCCGGTGACATCGATTTCGCCGTCCACAGCATGAAAGACGTGCCGGCCGAACTGCCGGAAGACCTCTTTATCAGCTGTATGCCAAAACGTGTCGACGCGCGTGACGTCTTGATTTGCGAGAACGGCTATACGCTCGAGACGTTGCCGCAAGGCGCGGTCATCGGGACGAGCTCGCTCCGTCGCGGTGCACAGATGCTCGCGGCCCGTCCGGACTTCGAGATCCAATGGATTCGTGGCAACATCGACACGCGCTTGAAAAAACTCGATACCGAGAACTTCAACGCCATCTTGCTCGCGAAAGCGGGACTTGAACGTATGGGTTGGACCGACCGCGTCAAGTTCGAAGCGCTCGACGCCGACATGATG
This sequence comes from Exiguobacterium sp. SH5S4, assembly GCF_004337045.1. Lineage (NCBI taxonomy): Bacteria > Bacillati > Bacillota > Bacilli > Caryophanales > Exiguobacterium > Exiguobacterium sp. SH5S4. The sequence continues at coordinate 6,484 of NZ_SJUQ01000007.1, read as the reverse complement.
GTACCGGCCGTCGGACAAGGTGTACTCGCGATCGAGAGCCGGAAAGACGACGCCGAAGTGACGCAGATTTTACAGCTCCTTCACGATGACGTGACGGCGAAAGCTGCCACAGCGGAGCGGACGTTCTTGAAGGCGATCGAAGGCAGCTGCCACGTACCGGTTGGCGGTTACGCGACGGTCGACGGGGACACGGTCACGCTCACCGGCTTGATCGCCTCGGTCGACGGCAAAGACGTGCTCCGTGTGACGAAAACGTCAACGGACGAAGTCGCGCTCGGTCAAGACGTCGCTGACGACTTGCTCGGACGCGGCGGACGCGAGATCCTCGCCTCGGTCAATGTGTGACGTCTGGTACACAGGGACAAAACGACTGACCGCTTCGCAACGGGCCTTGCTCGACGCGAGCGGTCTTTCCGTTCATCACGTCCCGATGATCGAGACACGCTTGACCGGGCATCCGATGCCTACGGTTCAGTTCGACTGGCTCGTCGTCACGAGTCAAACGGCCGTCCCGGCGCTCTATGCCGTGTCGCGTGACGTCCGTGTCGCCGCCGTCGGCGAGAAGACCCGGGACGCGCTCGAGGCAGAAGGATTCACCGTTTCGCTCATGCCGGAGACGTATACAGGCGAGGCGTTGTTCCGCGAGTTGGCGAACGTCGTCGGTGAGGACGATGTCGTCTTGTTCGCCCGTGGAGATTTGGCGAATACCGAGCATATGCGACAATTGCCGCATGTGTACGACTGGGTCGTCTATGAGACGGTCGAGAAAGCACTCACGGCCGATCAAGCGGCCGCGCTCGAACATGTCGAGGCGCTGCTCGTGCTCAGTCCGTCCGCCGTCCACGCGCTCACGCCTTACCTCGAGCGGTTCCACGGGACGTGGTACGCCATTGGTGAAGTGACCGAACGGGCCGTCCGAGAAGTTTCGACGTTACCGGTCCGAGTGCCTGAGTGTTATACTATGGATGCATTAATACAGTGTGTAGGGGGAGATTTTTCATGAACCAATTCGACCGTCACCGTCGTCTGCGCTCGTCGAAGTCGATGCGTGCACTCGTACGTGAAAACCATGTTCGGAAAGAAGATTTAATTTATCCGCTCTTCGTCGTCGAAGGGACAAATATTAAACGCGAAGTCAGCTCGATGCCTGGCGTCTTCAACTTCTCGCTCGATCGTCTCGAAGACGAGATCCGTGAGCTCGTTGACCTCGGGCTCGAGTCCGTCCTCTTGTTCGGCGTACCTGAGCATAAAGACCCGGAAGGCACGGAAGCGTACCACGACCACGGCATCGTCCAAGAAGCGATCCGCAAAGTGAAAGAGTGGGCACCACAGCTCACGGTCATCGCCGACACGTGCCTCTGTGAATATACGTCGACGGGCCACTGTGGCATCGTGAAGAACGGTGACGTCGATAACGACGCGTCACTACCGCTTCACGTCCAGACGGCGATCACGCAAGCGCAAGCGGGCGCAGACATCATCGCGCCGAGCTCGATGATGGACGGCTTTGTCGCCGCCATCCGCGAAGGGCTCGACCAAAACGGTTACAGCCACATCCCGATCATGAGCTACGGCGTCAAATACGCATCGGCGTACTACGGCCCGTTCCGTGACGCGGCGCAGTCGGCGCCTGGTGAAGGCGACCGCAAAGGCTATCAGATGGACCCGGCCAACCGTCGTGAGGCGTTCCGGGAATCACAGTCGGACGTCGAGCAAGGTGCCGACTTCATGATCGTCAAACCGGCGCTCGCGTTCATGGACATCATCCGCGACATGCGCGACTCGCTCGATATGCCGATCGTGGCGTATAACGTGAGCGGGGAGTATGCGATGATTAAAGCGGCGTCGATGAACGACTGGATCGATGAACAACGCATCGTCATGGAGACGATGGTCGGTTTCAAACGGGCCGGTGCCGACTTGATCGTCACGTATTTCGCAAAAGACGTCTGTCGCTATTTGGAAGGAGAATTCGCATGACATACAAGCAAACTCGCTCAGAAGCAGCGTTCAAACAAGCACTCCCACTCATGCCGGGCGGGGTCAACAGCCCGGTCCGTGCCTATAAATCGGTCGGGATGACGCCGATCTTCGCCGAACGCGGTGAAGGTTCACGCGTCTACGACATCGACGGCAACGAGTACATCGACTACGTCCTCTCATGGGGACCACTCATTCTCGGTCACCGCGACCCGGTCGTCATGAAAGCGATCCAAGATCAGGCTGAAAAAGGCTGGACGTTCGGGACACCGACGGAGCTCGAGACGAAGATGGCCGAGCTCGTCATCGACCGCGTCCCATCGATCGAGATGGTCCGCATGGTCAACTCCGGTACGGAAGCGACGATGGCGGCTCTCCGCCTCGCCCGCGGCTATACGGGCAAGACGAAGATCTTGAAGTTTGAAGGCTGCTACCACGGCCACGGGGACTCGCTCCTCATCAAGGCCGGATCAGGTGTCGCGACACTCGGTCTCCCGGACTCACCGGGCGTCCCGAAAGACTTGGCGAGCCACACGCTCACCGTCCCATACAACGACCTCGACGCGCTTCGCATCGCGTTCGAGAAGCACGGCGACGACATCGCCGGCGTCATCGTCGAGCCGGCTGCCGGCAACATGGGCTTCGTCCCGCCGCAGCCAGGATTCCTCGAAGGACTGCGTGAGATCACGGAACAAAACGGTGCGCTCCTCATCTTTGACGAGGTCATGACCGGCTTCCGCGTCGGTTACAATTGCGCCCAAGGTTACTTCGGCGTGACGCCTGATCTTACGTGCCTCGGCAAAGTCATCGGCGGTGGCCTTCCGGTCGGCGCATACGGCGGCAAACGGGAGATCATGGAACACATCGCACCGCAAGGGCCGATCTACCAAGCAGGGACGCTTTCAGGCAACCCGCTCGCGATGATCGCCGGCTACACGACACTGTCGCAACTCAAGCCTGAGCACTACGAGGAGTTCGAGCGCAAAGCCGACCGTCTCGCGGCTGGCTTCACGGCAGCGGCCGAGAAATATAACATCCCGCACGACACGAACCGGGCCGGCTCGATGTTCGGCTTCTTCTTCACGAACGAGAAAGTGACGAACTTCGAGAAGGCGAAAACGTCGAACCTCGACATGTTCCGCTCGTACTATCAGAAGATGGCGGCGCGTGGCGTGTTCTTGCCACCGTCACAGTTTGAAGGCTTGTTCTTGTCGACTGTGCATACGGACGAGGATATCGACGCGACGCTCGCCGCGGTCGATGCGACGTTCAAAGAGCTGCAACAAGAGTTTTCACTGTAATCTTGACTGAAACGTCTTCAATCGCTACAATTGTTTAACAGATACGTTTAAAAGCTATGATGAGGAATAGTACGCAACAACACTCCTTTCTAGAGACGCGGCCGCTTGGTGCAAGGTCGCGAGGGAAGTGTGCGGAAGTCGCCTCGGAGCTGACCTTGTGAATCAAGTAGGAAGGTCCGGTCCATCGACCGTTATTCGATTTTGAGGGCGCCACGTGTTGGCGAACTAAGGTGGTACCGCGGAAGATACGGCTTCTTTCGTCCTTAGCGTTAAGGACGAGAGTAGCCGTTTTTTGTGTAGACAGATAGAGGAGGATTGGCACAATGACCAACGAAACAAACGAAATCAGCATGCCGACGAAGTACGACCCGAGTGCGACGGAAGCGAAATGGTACGACTATTGGATGGAGAACAACGTGTTCAAGGCAGACGAGGACGACTCGAAACAGCCTTACACGATCGTCATCCCGCCACCGAACGTCACAGGGAAACTTCACCTCGGACACGCGTGGGATACGACGCTCCAAGATCTACTCACGCGCTTGAAGCGCATGCAAGGCTATGACGTCCTCTGGCTCCCAGGGATGGACCACGCCGGTATCGCGACACAGGCGAAAGTTGAACAGAAGCTCCGTGAGGACGGCATCATGCGTTACGACCTCGGACGCGAGAAGTTCCTCGAGAAGACGTGGGAATGGAAAGACGAGTACGCCGACACGATCCGTGCCCAGTGGTCAAAACTCGGCCTCGGTCTCGACTACTCGCGTGAACGGTTCACACTCGACGCGGGACTGTCGAAAGCGGTCCAGGAAGTCTTCGTCCGCTTGTATGAAAAAGGCTTGATCTACCGCGGCGAATATATCGTCAACTGGGACCCGGCGCAAAAGACGGCCGTCTCAGACATCGAAGTCATCTATCAAGAAGTCGAAGGCGCGTTCTACCATATGAAATATCCGCTCGCTGACGGCTCAGGCCACATCGAGATCGCGACGACACGTCCCGAGACGATGCTCGGCGATACGGCCGTCGCCGTCAACCCGAAAGACGAGCGCTACGCGCACCTCGTCGGGAAGACGATCATGCTCCCGGTCATGAACCGTGAGATCCCGATCGTCGCGGACGACTATGTCGACGTCGAGTTCGGTACCGGTTGCGTGAAGATCACGCCGGCGCACGACCCGAACGATTTTGAGATCGGGAACCGTCACGAGCTTCCGCGCATCCTCATCATGGACGAGTCGGGGACGATGAACGAGAATGCTGGCAAGTACGAAGGGCTCGACCGCTTCGACTGCCGTAAGCAGCTCGTCAAAGACTTAGAAGCAGACGGCACGCTCGTCAAAATCGAGCCGCACACGCACTCGGTCGGTCACTCGGAACGTTCAGGCGCGGTCATCGAGCCTTACTTGTCGAAGCAATGGTTCGTCGATATGGAGCCACTCGCGAAAGCGGCGCTCGCAGCGCAAGGCAACGACGAGACGAAAGTCAACTTCGTCCCAGAGCGGTTCGAAGGCACGTACCTCCGCTGGATGGAAAACATCCGCGACTGGTGCATCAGCCGTCAACTTTGGTGGGGCCACCGCATCCCGGCTTGGTACCATAACGAGACAGGCGAAGTGTATGTAGGCAAAGAAGCGCCGGCTGACAGCGAGAACTGGCATCAAGACGAAGACGTGCTCGACACGTGGTTCTCGTCAGCGCTCTGGCCGTTCTCGACGATGGGCTGGCCGGACACGGATTCAGCAGACTTCAAACGCTACTTCCCGACGAGCGCGCTCGTCACGGGTTACGACATCATCTTCTTCTGGGTATCGCGGATGATCTTCCAATCGCTCGAATTCACGGGCAAGCAGCCGTTCAACGACGTGCTCATCCACGGTCTGATCCGTGACTCGGAAGGCCGCAAGATGTCGAAATCGCTCGGTAACGGCGTCGACCCGATGGAAGTCATCGACCAGTACGGTGCCGATTCGCTCCGCTGGTTCCTGCTCACGGGCTCGACACCGGGGAACGACCTGCGCTTCTACTGGGAGAAAATCGAATCGACATGGAACTTCGCGAACAAGATTTGGAACGCGAGCCGCTTCGCCCTCATGAACATGGATGGGATGAAGTTTGAAGACATCGACCTCTCAGGTGAGAAGACGCTCGCCGACAAGTGGATCCTCACGCGCTTGAACGATACGGTCGACCAAGTGACGCGCCTCGTCGACAAGTACGAGTTCGGTGAAGCCGGTCGTTACTTGTACAACTTCATCTGGGAAGAGTTCTGTAACTGGTACATCGAGATGGCGAAACTCACGCTCTACGGTGAGGACGAAGCGGCGAAAGCGACGACACGTTCGGTGCTCGCGCATACGCTCGACTCGATCATGCGTCTCATGCACCCGTTCATGCCGTTCTTGACAGAGGAAATTTGGCAGCACTTGCCGCACGAAGGCGACTCGATCGTCCGTGCGAGCTATCCGACGCGTCGTGACGACCTCCACTATGCGGAGTCGGTACCGGCGTTCGAAGCGGTCATGAACGTCATCCGTTCGGTTCGTAACATCCGTTCGGAAGTGAACGCACCGATGTCGAAACCAATCCAACTGTTCATCGCGACGAGTGACGACACGACGCAAAGCTACTTGAGCGAAAACGAAGCGACAATCGGCAAGTTCACGAACGCGACAGAACTCGAAATCGGTCGTGGCTTGACGGCACCGGACAAATCGATGTCAGCGATCATGACGGGCGCGGAGCTGTTCATCCCGCTCGCCGACTTGATCAACTTCGAAGAAGAGATCGCCCGTCTTGAGAAAGAAGTGGCGAAGTACGAGAAAGAAGTCGAACGCGTGCAGAAGAAACTCGGTAACCCCGGTTTCACCGGCAAAGCACCGGCTCACGTCATCGACGAAGAGAAAGCGAAAGAAAAAGACTACCTCGACAAGCGTGACGCCGTGCGTGCGCGTCTTGAAGAGTTGCGTAAGTAAGACATCAACCTTCTTTGGAGAATTTGTTCTCCGAGGAAGGTTTTTTTGTGGTTTGGGAGAATTTTGGCATCTAAACGAGAAGAACCCCCGACGTCACGAACTGATATGCTCCCCAATAGGTAGACAGATGAAATAACAAATCTGTTTATCTGATTGGGGAGTGTTTTTTTATGGCGAGAAGTCGACATTCGATCGAACAAAAACTGAGTGCGCTGCGTATGATGGACG
>NZ_SJUQ01000079.1:0-403 GCF_004337045.1 Exiguobacterium sp. SH5S4 | reverse complement strand
GAAAAAAGGCAAGCACATCATCACCAGCAAAACCGAACACAAAGCGGTACTGGATACCTGCCGTCAGCTGGAGCGCGAAGGTTTTGAAGTCACCTACCTGGCACCGCAGCGTAACGGCATTATCGACCTGAAAGAACTTGAAGCAGCGATGCGTGACGACACCATCCTCGTGTCCATCATGCACGTAAATAACGAAATCGGCGTGGTGCAGGATATCGCGGCTATCGGCGAAATGTGCCGTGCTCGTGGCATTATCTATCACGTTGATGCAACCCAGAGCGTGGGTAAACTGCCTATCGACCTGAGCCAGTTGAAAGTTGACCTGATGTCTTTCTCCGGTCACAAAATCTATGGCCCGAAAGGTATCGGTGCGCTGTATGTACGTCGTAAACCGCGCGTACGC
>NZ_SJUQ01000078.1:0-404 GCF_004337045.1 Exiguobacterium sp. SH5S4 | reverse complement strand
ACACAAATCCGCGTATTTGTGATTAACCCTGGCACGCCTAACGCTGAATGTGGCGTTTCTTATTGTCCGCCGGACGCTGTGGAAGCCACCGACACAGCCCTGAAATTTGACCTGCTGACCGCGTATGTTGATGAGTTAAGCGCACCATACCTGGAAGATGCAGAGATCGACTTTGTTACCGACCAGTTGGGTTCCCAGTTAACGCTGAAAGCCCCGAACGCCAAAATGCGTAAAGTGGCAGACGATGCACCGCTGATGGAGCGCGTGGAGTATATGCTGCAGTCGCAGATCAACCCACAGCTTGCTGGTCACGGTGGTCGCGTTTCGCTGATGGAAATCACCGAAGACGGTTACGCCATTCTGCAATTTGGCGGCGGCTGTAACGGTTGTTCCATGGTCGATGT
>NZ_SJUQ01000077.1:0-407 GCF_004337045.1 Exiguobacterium sp. SH5S4 | reverse complement strand
GTAATAATAGTCTTCCGTTTCTTCCTGCAATTGCTGCTCATACGTCCGCTCGCACACAACATTTAAAATGCGTGCTGTTTTCTCTGCCCGTTCCAGCCACTTGCCAATTTTGATAATCTGATATTCCACACCCCGCTGCATAGCGGATTCAATGATTCCTTGGGAAGTAAGGGAAGTCATTTTTACCAGCTCTAAAAAGCTGCGCATTTCATGGGTTGCACATTGCTCTGGATCGATATTCTGCAGCGCCAAATAACAGCTGTTCCATATTTGCCAGTACTCATCGGTGATATGGTCCCGGCTCACCCGTGCATTTTCCCGTATATAACGGACACAGTTCGCCACTGAATTCAAGTTTTCATCGGCCATCGCCAAGTAATGAATCAGCTTATCTTCATTGTAAGGAG
>NZ_SJUQ01000076.1:0-410 GCF_004337045.1 Exiguobacterium sp. SH5S4 | reverse complement strand
ACGTTCGCCAGCTTAAAAATGCGATTTACCGGACGCAGCTCATACCCTTCCAGTTGCGTCAGCGCCCGGTAAATCGCATTTTTAAGCTGGCGAACGTTACCCGGCCAGCCGTAACGAGTGAGGACCGTACTCAGATCGGCAGACAGTTTCGGTCGCGGAACGCCCTGTTCGTCGGCAAAACGCGCCACGAACAGTTCGGTCAACGGCATAATATCCTGCGGACAATCGCGCAACGGCGGCAAATTAAGCGTCAGAACGTTAAGTCGATAATAGAGATCTTCGCGGAACAGTCCTTTTTGCACCAGCTCCACCAGATTTTTCTGCGTGGCGCAGATAACACGGACATCAACATGAATTTCGTGATCTTCGCCGACGCGACGGAACGTACCATCGTTGAGAAAACGCAGCAG
>NZ_SJUQ01000075.1:0-412 GCF_004337045.1 Exiguobacterium sp. SH5S4 | reverse complement strand
AGTACAACCAGACGAGATCTACAACCTCGCCGCACAGAGCCACGTTGCGGTTTCGTTCGAAGAGCCGGAATACACGGCAAACTCGGACGGCCTCGGCGCGCTGCGAATCCTCGAAGCGATCCGGATTCTCGGACTTGAAAAGAAAACGCGCTTCTACCAGGCTTCGACCTCCGAACTCTACGGGCTCGTCCAGGAAATCCCCCAGAAGGAAACGACCCCCTTCTATCCCCGTTCGCCGTACGCTGTGGCCAAGCTCTACGCGTACTGGATCACGGTCAACTACCGCGAAGCCTACGGCCTATACGCATGCAACGGCATTCTCTTCAACCATGAGTCGCCCAAGCGCGGAGAGACCTTCGTCACGCGCAAGATCACCCGCGCGCTGGCTCGCATCAAGCTGGGACTTCAGAAC
>NZ_SJUQ01000074.1:0-417 GCF_004337045.1 Exiguobacterium sp. SH5S4 | reverse complement strand
ATTTTTAGGTATCTAAAAATATCTTCTGAAAATTCCGATTTGGTTGATGATCCTTTTTATTTCATTGGTGTATAACAGAGAAACAATAAATAAAAAAGCTAAATAAATTAAAAGTATAACTTATACTTTTTGAAAAATAATAAATAAAAGATACTTTAAATATTAATCATATTTCAGTTTCTCATTTATTAGAATTGCTCACCCAGAAAAATTTTTAGAGACTTCATAGATAAAAATAAGCCTTAATAATGCTGTAAATTGATTTAAAAGTTATCGTTCGATAAGCATTAAATTTATGCAACACTATCAATATTCATCATTCGTTTTTCTAAATAATCAAGTAATAGATACATAAATCTATGAAATATTTATAAAAAATAAAAACCTATACTTTGTTAGTTTTAGGATGATCAATAA
>NZ_SJUQ01000073.1:0-417 GCF_004337045.1 Exiguobacterium sp. SH5S4 | reverse complement strand
CCCCCTTGTTCATAAAATGACATCCAGTCCGTTTTCCAAGAAGCGTATCTGTCACCTGCATAAAAAATAGATGCGATATAAGGACTCACCGAGTCCGCTTCTGTACCAAACTCTCCTGCCAAATACATTTTAACCAAAGAAGATGATGGGGAATTATAATTTGGAAAATGAACAATACGACAAGGAATTCCTCTGTCCGACAAATATTGATACAACAAGTTGGACTGTGTTTCTTTTCCGGAACCGTCTGTACCCTCAATCACAATTAACTTCCCTTTCATACCTTAGAAAACTCCCCTCATTTGTAGTCTATCGAGCTATATCAAATATCAATTCCGTTACATGACTATATTTTTATTAAAATGAAATTTACTCCGAATTGGATTAAAGTTCTTTCTTCATTATACTATATAAAAC
>NZ_SJUQ01000072.1:0-418 GCF_004337045.1 Exiguobacterium sp. SH5S4 | reverse complement strand
GGGCAGGCGGATGGTGGCGACCAGCCCGCCCTGCGGACGGTTGCTGAGGTCGATGCGACCGCCATGGCTGTCGACCACGCGCTTGACGATGGCCAGGCCAAGCCCAGCGCCGCCGGACGGCGCGCCTTCGCCACGGGCGAAGCGCTCGAACACGCGTTCGGCATCGGCGGCGGCAATGCCGGCACCGTGGTCGGCGATGGTCAGCACGGCCTGCCCGCCTTCCACGGTAAATGCGATCTGCAACGGCCCATCACCACCGTACTTCAACGCGTTGTCGACCAGGTTCTTGATCGCCTCGCGCAACAGCAGCGCATCGCCATGTACCTGTACCGGCTCGGCGGTCATCGCCAGTTGTACGCGCGGTGCCGGGCCGGCCTGCGGCAGTGCTTCATGCAGGGCCTGGTGCACGGTCTCGGCC
>NZ_SJUQ01000071.1:0-420 GCF_004337045.1 Exiguobacterium sp. SH5S4 | reverse complement strand
TGAACACCGGGAAGCCGGCCGTCCCGGCGAAGAACTTCGCGAACGCCGCGTCGAGGTGAAGCTTCGCGTTGGCGAGCGCGAGGCTGTCCGCCTCGGCGAGGAACGGGAACAGGGGCTTGTACGAGGCGGGCACAGCCGATCGTCCTGACCAGGAAATCGGCCTGTTCCGCCGTCGGGTGGAGCCTGTATTTGTAGCCCTTCAGCATGTCTCCCCCTCCTCTCGGCCGATGATCGTGATGAACGCCTTCCTCATCCGATACCCGCGACGGGGGAAGGGAAATCTGACGGAATCGCGAACTTATGTTCGTCATATCTGTCACAGGGGTGGCCAAGAGGTTTATGTACGGGCGATTCATCTCCCACCTACGCTGGGCCTCGCCCCAGACGCTTAGAGGTGGGAGAATTCTCGCTTAATTATGT
>NZ_SJUQ01000070.1:0-425 GCF_004337045.1 Exiguobacterium sp. SH5S4 | reverse complement strand
GGCTTTTTAATTTTTAAATCCTTTATAGCTAGAGCTAGTTCCATACTAGGAGCAAAAGCTCCACCAGGAGAGTCTATAACAAAAAGCACTCCTTTAATATTGCTATCATTTTTAGCATTGATAATTTTTTCCAAAACCGCAGAGCTGTCAAAAATTTCACCCTTTAAATCAATGCGTTCTAAATTTGCAAGATTGGAGCTTGAATTTGCACTAGGCATTAAAATCCATATAACAATCAAAAATAAAACAAAGGTTTTAAAATAAGTATTGATAAATTTTATACCGCATCCTAAAGCCTTAAAAAATGATTTTAAAATTTGCATTCTTTTCCTTTTATAAATAATTTATCTACTTCCTTAGCATTTAAAATAAACTGCAAAGGAGCTTGCTTTTTATCACATTCTCCTAGCTCAAATACGTTAAAA